>JAGWMJ010000010.1 GCA_028871815.1 Armatimonadota bacterium
CTCATCATACTTCAGCGCCTTGCTGCCGTTATACTCAGCCAGCACACGCGTCATGGCGGCCGTCAGCGTGGTCTTGCCATGATCCACGTGGCCGATCGTGCCGATGTTCACATGCGGCTTGGTTCGCTCAAACTTCTGCTTGCCCATTGGTTTTCGTCCCTGTCAAAGGTCTCTGCGCTGAGTTGATAATCCGAACTTGGTCAGGCTCGTGCCAACTGCTTGCCCTGTGCCCGAGCGAGAAGCTCTTCAGCTACGTTCCGTGGAACCTCGTCATAGTGGGAAGGCTCCATGCTGAACGAGGCACGGCCCTGTGTGGCGCCGCGAATATCGGTTGCATATCCAAACATCTCGGCCAACGGCACCAGGGCACGTATCGTCTGGATGGCGCCTGGGCCGGGTTCCATTCCTTCAACCCGGCCGCGGCGACGGTTCAGGTCTCCGATCACATCGCCCATAAAGCTCTCGGGTGTTACGATCTCCAGAGACATTATCGGCTCCTTAAGGTAAGAGCGTCCCTTGCGAAGCGCCTCCCGCATTGTTTGAGACGCAGCTACCTTGAAGGCTATCTCCGACGAGTCGACATCGTGGTACGAGCCATCGACCACGGCAACCTGGAGATCTACCACGGGATAGCCGGCAATAACGCCACTTTCGAGCGCCTCGCGAACGCCCTTTTCAATCGCCGGGATAAACTCCTTCGGGATGCTGCCACCGATGACCTTGTTCACGAATACGAAGCCCTGACCACTCTCCAGCGGCGACACTTCCAGCTCGCAATCACCGTATTGGCCGGAACCGCCGGTTTGTCGCTTGAACGGCACACGCGCCAGCGCCTTGGAGTGGATGCTTTCGCGGTATGCCACCTGAGGCGCACCGTAGTTGGCCTCCACGCCATATTCGCGCTTCAGGATGTCGATTTTGATATCCAGCTGCAGCTCGCCCATTCCGCTCAAGATCGTCTGCCCGGTTTCATAGTCGGTATTTACGCGGAAGGTTGGGTCCTCATTGGCAAGCTTCTGCAGCGCGATGGCAAGCTTATCCTGATCCACCTTCGTCTTCGGCTCGATCGCGATGGATATGACGGGGTCGGGAAATGTGATGCTTTCCAGCAGCACAGGGTGCTTCTCGGCACACAGCGTGTCGCCGGTTTGCGAATACTTGAGACCGACGATTGCGGCGATATCTCCGGCGAATACCTCCTCAACATCCTCCCGGCTGTTGGCATGCATCCGAACGATTCGACCAACGCGCTCCTTGCGCGCCTTCGAGGCGTTCAATACCGTGTTGCCACAGGCCAGCGTTCCGGAATAGACGCGAAAAAACGTGAGCAGACCGTATTTATCGGTCGCCAGTTTAAATGCAAGCGCGCTGAACGGCTCCTCATCCGATGGCAGTCGTGTGATCACTTCGCCGTTGTTCGGGTTGGTGCCGGGTATGCCTTCCACATCATTCGGGGCGGGCAGGTAAGCCACGACGGCATCGAGCAGCAGCTGTACGCCCTTGTTTTTGTAGGCAGAGCCGCACAGAACGGGAACGATTGCGCCAGCCACGGTGCCTTTGCGCAGCGAGTGGCGGATTTCGTCGGCAGAGATCGGCTGACCGTCGAGGTACTTCTCGATCAATCCCTCGTCTACATCAGCCACGGCTTCAACCAGGCGCGTGTGGTGCTCGTTTGCCAGTTCCTGCAATTCCGCCGGTATTGGGCCGGTCTCCACATTCAGGCCAAGGTCGTCCAGATAGATGTGGGATTCCATGGCGATCAGGTCGATCACACCGGTAAATCCACTTTCCGCGCCAATGGGCAGCTGGATTGGGATTGCGTTGGCGCCCAGGCGATCGCGCATCTTTTCCACCACGCTGTAGAAGTTAGCGCCCATACGGTCCATCTTGTTGATGAACGCAATCCGCGGCACCTTGTAGCGGTTTGCCTGCCGCCATACCGTTTCGCTCTGCGGCTGCACGCCACCGACTGCGCAGAATATAGCAACCACGCCATCGAGAACGCGCAGCGATCGCTCCACTTCCACCGTAAAGTCGACATGACCCGGCGTGTCGATAATGTTGATCCGGTGTTCATCCCAGAAGCAGGTGGTAGCGGCCGAGGTAATCGTGATACCCCGCTCCTGTTCTTGGACCATCCAGTCCATGGTCGCCGCGCCTTCGTGCACCTCACCGATCTTGTGCGTGCGGCCCGTGTAGAACAGAATCCGCTCCGTGCAGGTGGTTTTGCCCGCGTCGATATGAGCGGCGATGCCGATATTCCGTGTTTTTTCCAGCGAATACTGTCGTGCCATATAGAGCTGTCAGTTCCCTACCATCTGTAGTGTGCAAAGGCCTTGTTGGACTCGGCCATGCGATGAACATCCTCTTTCCGTTTAACCGACGTTCCCGTGTTGTTTGTTGCGTCCGTAAGCTCCCCAGCGAGCTTGTCGATCATCGTCCGCCCACCGCGGCGCCTTGAATTGTTAACCAGCCACCGGATCGCCAGTGCGATTCGCCGCTCCTGCCGCACCTCAATGGGCACCTGATAACTCTGTCCGCCAACGCGGCGCGCACGCACTTCCACTGCCGGCATCACGTTACGCACCGCCTGCTCGAAGGCTTCCAGCGCCGGCTTGCCGGAGCGCTCTTCCAGAATCGTCATCGCGCCGTAGAAGATGTGCTCCGAGATGCTCTTTTTTCCATCGACCATCAGCCGGTTTATGAACCGCTGCGCGAGCACGCTGTTATAGACCGGGTCCGGTATGATCGTCCGTGGCCGGACGGCGCCTTTTCTTGGCATCGGGTTGCTGTTTCCTCTGGTCTGCTAGCTGTCCGGGCTCAGTGCCCTGAACGGGATTACTTTGCCTTCTTGGTGCCGTACTTGGACCGGCTGGACATCCGTTCCCGCGTTCCGGAGGCATCCAGCGTGCCGCGGATCACGTGGTATCGCACGCCGGGTAGATCCTTGACGCGGCCGCCGCGGATCATCACCACGCTGTGCTCCTGCAGGTTGTGGCCGATGCCAGGAATGTACGCGGTCACTTCCGTTTTGTTGGTAAGCCTCACCCGGGCGATTTTCCGCAGTGCGGAGTTTGGCTTTTTCGGTGGCACCGTACGGACGATAAGACACACGCCGCGCAGCTGCGGGTTGCCGCGAAGCGCCGGCGCCTTGGTCTTTTTATTGATCCGTTTGCGTCCATTGCGGACAAGTTGATTAATGGTTGGCATGTTGCAGCCGTTCTCCTCGCCACGATGCACCGCGGGCGAACACGGGGATCCGTTCCGATTGATTGTCGCCGGCGCGGAACCGCCGGACATCACGGCAAGGCCGGAATACCGGCGCTGCCGACAAAAAACCCCTGTCACGTTCGGCAGGGGCAGAAGGCACGTACTAAGCGGAACTTAGTGCCCGTTTGTCACGAGCGAAAGGTGAAACGCCTTTCCCGTAGCCTCCTTTACCGCAACCGAATTGTCTCTGCCCGGATCAGCTCCGTGCAAACCGGGGTATTGTACACCAACGGTAAAGTTGTTGTCAACGGCATCGCCTGTGGAATCCGCATCAACGCCCCACCAGTTCCCCGTGACCACGGCAGGAACAATGCCCTGGCCCGGTGAAGCAGATTGAGTCGCGCTACAACCTGGTCTTGAGGAGCAGCTACGGATGCCGGACGGCCCGTCGAATGAGCATACCCTATTGAAGCGCTTCCGGGCTACGGTTCGCCGCGAGTTCGGCGCGAATCTGGAAAAGGCCACGCCTGCCAATGTCCGGGAATTCCTGGATCGGCATGAGGAAGAGATGCTCCACGGACGGCCAAAGGCGCCGATTGAGCTTCGCGAGAGCAAAACCACGTACGAAGAGATTCTGAAGGATTTCTTCTCCGATGTCCTCGACCGGCCAACCGATGAGGCCATCATCGCGCTCTGGACGCTGGCGCTCGAGATGTCGTTCTTCTCGATTGAGCAGCAGGCCGCCGATCGCTTTCGACCGCTCTTCGGCGATCGCGACACGCCACCGTAGCCTGCACGGCGACCGGACGCATCCAGCAGCGACTGAACGGTGACGGATTGTGGTACACTGGTGAACCTCCGCACAGGCAGGAGTGCGCGACCTTATGAAACAGCTGAGATACCAAACCCAGGTGCCCGTCTTTTCCTCGACTGACGGCCGGATTCTGCCTGGCAGATTCGGCGGTCGGTACGGCAAGCGGTACGGTCGTGTGGTTGGAGGGAATACTTCGAGTTAGGCAATTCTCTTTACCTTTTGCGTTTACGCCACGGCCCCGCCGCACACCGCGACGGGGCCGTGGCGTTTTTTTGCTGCCGCCCCGTGAATCACCCGAAACGGTTGCATCGAAAAGCCCTGGCGCAGCGCGCCGGCAGCGTGAGAAGCTACTATCCGATGAAACTAGAGATCGAAACGATCGAACGTAACCTTTCCGCTACGGAGCCGGTTCTGATGCGCCTGCAGGCGGATATCACCGCTTCGGGCGCGTTTGGCGCCAGCGTTGTGGAGGTCACCGCAGACGAGGTGCGCACGCGCAACGCGCATCGCGAGATCCTGATGCGTGTACCCATTGCAGCAATCCGCTCAGTTCGATGCGAGCCATTGATCGGCGGCGCCAGGTTGGTGCTGGTTGACTCTGGTGGCCGCGCCCACATCTGCGCTGCTTACACGAAAACCAGAGCGGATCAATTCGCGGAGATGGCCCGCGGCATCCTGCAGATCGTCCGCGGAGAGAGTCTGAGCGTGGAGCTCCACGACGCGGCGACACGCTGCCCGCGCTGCTCGCGCCTGCTGCCCGAAAAAGAGGGAGTATGCCCGGCGTGCGTGAGGCGCGGACGCACGCTGCTGCGGATTGTGTCGTACATGCGCCCGTATATGGCGCTCTCAATCGGCCTCGCGGCACTGTCGGTAACAGCCACCGCCATCGGCCTGGCACCGCCCTGGATTCAGGGCGAGCTTATCGACAAGGTCCTGCTCGTACACCGCAACTTGCCGCTCATGTACCGGCTTGCCGCCATCTGGTTGGCGGTGATTCTGATGACCACCGCCATTCAGACGGCTATGGGCGCCTTGGTGGCCCGCCTCAGCGCCTGCATCGCCGCTGACTTGCGAGCCCGCCTCTACACCTCCATCCAGTATCTGCAGCTGCAGTTCTTCGACAAGAAGCAGGTCGGCGCCATTACCAGCCGCGTGACGCAGGATACGGACCGGGTTTGGGAGTTTCTGGTTGAAGGCGCACCCTACTTTATCACCAACCTGTTGATGCTGGTCGGCGTCGTGCTGTTTCTGGTGCGGATCAGTTTGCCACTCACGCTCTGGATACTTTCGCCGGTACCTGTGGTTGTGGCGATCAGCGGAGTCTGCTGGAAGCCCGTGTCGCAGCTCTACCACCGGCTCGGGCAAAAATGGGCAAGATTCCACACGCATCTCAACGAGTCGCTCTCCGGCATTCGCGTGGTCAAGGCGTTTGCGCAAGAGCCCGGCGAAAACGAGAAGTTCATGCGACACAATGCCGCGCTGCGAATGGCCGGGATCGCCGCTGATACACGGTGGCAAACGATGTTTGGCTGCCTGTCGGTCTTCACCGGCCTCGGCGTCATCATCAACTGGGTTGTCGGCGGCCGTATGGTCTTCAGTCACCAGCTCAGCCTCGGTGACTTCTGGAAGGTGAACGCCTACCTGATACTGGTCTATGGGCCGCTTCAGTGGTTCGCCATGATCAACAACTGGTTCACGCGGGCAATGGCGGGCGCCGAGCGGATCTTTGAGATTATGGACATGGAGCGCGAGCCAACTACCGATGAGGGAGAGTGGCGCACCTTGCAAGGTGATGTGGAGTTTTGTAATGTGCAGTTTGGCTACGACAAGGCGAATCCGGTGCTGAAAGGGCTCTCATTCACCGCGCGCAAGGGTGAGATGATTGGCCTCGTCGGCAAATCAGGCGCCGGCAAATCGACGACCATCAACCTGATCTCACGGTTCTACGAGCCAGATTCCGGCACGATCAAGTTCGATGGTGATGACTACCGCACAATGCCTCTCCGCTCACTCCGCCGCCAGATCGGCGTGGTGCTGCAAGACCCGTTCCTGTTCAACGGAACCATTGCGGAGAACATTCGATACGGCAAGCCGGGCGCTTCGCTGGCCGAGGTGGTTGCTGCCGCGCGCACGGCAAATGCCCATGCATTCATTCTGACCAAGCCTGAGGGTTACGATTCGATGATCGGCGAGAAGGGAGTTACGCTCTCCGGGGGTGAGCGACAGCGAATCTCGATCGCGCGCGCAATCCTGCACGACCCGCGCATTCTGATCCTGGATGAAGCAACATCCTCGGTGGATGTTGAGACCGAGCGGCAGATTCAGGAAGCGCTTGCCCGGTTGGTGCATGGAAGAACCACCTTCGCCATCGCCCACCGGCTTTCGACACTGCGAAATGCCACGCGACTTATTGTGCTGGACCGCGGCGAGCTCGCCGAAATGGGCACGCATGCCGAACTGATGGAGAAAGGTGGCTCGTTCAGCCGCATGGTCGCTGCGCAGAGCCGCCTCAATGAGATTCTAAGCGCCGAGTCCGGCGCAATGCCAACCGCCGTCGAATGGAGTGTTCAGGATGCTTGAATCCACCAATGTCACGGTCTTGCAGCCGGCAGACTGCCGATTCTACTTCCAACCCGAAGGCCACCTCAGGCTGACAATTCGCGACCAGATCACCTGGCTGACCGTGCGCCCTACCTGGTTTGCGCCAGTCACGGAACCCGGTCGGCAACTGGCTCTTCTGGATGGGAGCGACACCGAGATTGGCGTTCTGGATCGGTTGGAGCTGCTGGCGCCGGAGGATCTCAAATGCCTGCAAACGGAGATCCGGCGGCGGTATCTGTCCGCTCGCGTGGAGCGCATCCTATCGGTTCGGGTGGCATTCGGCACCGGCTACTGGTCGGTAACCACCGACCGTGGAGATCGTGAGTTCGTAACGGAGAGTCTGCACGAGAACGTGCTCTGGTACTCCGAGACACGGTTGATGCTCGTTGATGTAGACGGCAATCGGTTTGAGATTCCCGATGTTGACCGGTTGGACGCGCTCAGCCGCAGCAGGCTCAACCGGATGGTATAGCGTCGAGCGGCGCCCCCAGCTGACCGGGCCTCAAGACGTGGCCACCAGGCAAGCGCACGCCGCTCCGCAGGCCGGCGCGAACCGGGAATACGTGTGCCGACTGGGATTCTGCCCGGCTGAAATCGGAGAGCGCTTCGGCCTACCGGCGGTTGACGGTCACGCATGCCTGGCATATAATGGAGCGATGGAGTCGTGGTTAAAGCTCTCAGAAATCGCGGCGCGAACCGGCGCCGTTGTTGTGTCGGCGTTTCCAGAGCCTGTCTGGTTTGTTGCCGAAATTGCAGCGCTCAATGTGGCCGGCGTTGGTCACTGTTACCTGGACCTTATTGAAACGCAAAACGGGCAGGTCGCCGCGCAATTTCGCGCCACGATCTGGAAGACCACCTGGTGGCAAGTGAGGCAGGAGTTCACGGCCGCCACTGGCGCGGAGCTGCGCAAGGGGCTCACGGTTCTCGCACAGGGAACGGTACAGTTTCACGCGCGGTACGGCCTCAGCATCAACATTCTCAGGGTTGACCCGGCGTTCACCCTGGGCGATGCCGCGCGTCGACGGCAAGAGACGATCACGCGCCTTCAAACCGAGGGCCTCATCGAGGTAAACGGCCGGATTGCAATGCCTTTGGTGATGCAGCGGATCGCGGTCATCTCGTCGGCACAGGCGGCCGGCTACGGCGATTTTTGTCACCAGCTCGAAGCCAACTCGCAGGGATTCCGGTATAAGGTAACGCTGTTTCCCGCGCTGATGCAAGGCGCCGAAGCGGAGCGCTCCATCGTGTCCGCGCTGGACGGTATCCGTGGCATGGCGGCGAAGTTCGATGTCGCCGTGATTGTCCGTGGCGGCGGATCTACCGTTGACCTGGACGCATTCGACGGTTACGACCTGGCTTCCGCGATTGCCAGCATGCCGATTCCGGTGATCACCGGGATTGGCCACCAGCGTGACGACAGCGTGGCCGATATGGTGGCGCACACACGGGTAAAGACGCCGACCGGCGCAGCCGATGCCATCATCGAGCTGGCCGCTGAATTTGACAGCCACCTACTGGAGGCCGGAATCCGCGCGGCACGCGCGGCACGAGGCATACTTCGAGAGGAGCGCGCGGCGTGCGTTCAGTACGCAATGCGACTCGCGCGCAGATCGCAAAGCGAGATCGCAGTGCAGCGCGAAGCGTGTCGCGTGCTTCTGCGGCGGATCCCTGGCGCGGCGCAACTGCGACTGGCGGGGCAAAAGAGCATGCTGCGCCGGTCGGCCGGCCTCATAGGGCGCAGCTTTGCAGAGCGCGCACGCGGAATGGACGTACGGTTGTCGCTCTTGCAGGAACGGATACTCAGAAGTTCCGGAAGCCTTCTGGAGCGCTCCTCCGCGCTGGTTCTGGCGGTGGAGACGGGCGTTGATCGGCTTCAGCCGGAGGCCACGCTGCGACGTGGATACTCGATTTCGCGCATTGATGGCCGCGCCATTCGGAGTATCGATGCGGCGGTGACCCACGCCCTCATGGAGACGCAGCTGGCGGACGGCGCCATTATGAGCCGCGTAGAAACGGAACAAGAGAATGACGGATAGTCGGCCTATCAAATACACGGAAGCAATGGCGGAACTTCAGGAGATCCTACGGAAGCTCGAGACGGGCGAGGAAGAGATTGATACCGTCGCCGACTCCGTCAAGCGAGCGGCCATGCTCATTCGCACCTGCCGGGAGCGCCTGCGCTCTGCCGAACAGGAGGTGGATGGTGCACTGCGGGAACTGGAGGAGGACGAAGGCACTGCCGGCAGCTCCGGTCCGACCAGTCTGGTGGCCCTGGAGTAGGCGGCCGCGCGTCGCGTGCGGAGCAATATGGAGATAGCTGTTTCTCTGCCTCCGCGTAGAGGTATGTGGCGGCTGTCGGTTTGAACACGAAGTGCGGCCGCTGGCCATCGTGGAAGAATCTCACCGGGGTGGTCCCGGTTCTGGCTCGGCCGTAGGTCTTACACGTCCCGGAGTCCCATTTCGCGGCTCGGTGGAGGCCGCCAGCGACTGCGGCGACAAGGTCGGCATGCGCCAGATGGGACGAATACGCCATATGCGCTGTACGCTGCAGTTGGCCTAACGCATTGGTGGCTTTCAAGCTGAGCACGGATGTTTTCCTCGCTAAACCGACCACTCCCGGTCCGCGCGCCTAGCTGATAGTCGTCGTACGGACCGAGGTGCAGGGATAGGCAGTTGATGGTTCCGGCTCGTCCGCCGGCTCCTGCCAGACCGCCTGCAGAGAAGGTTTCAACTGTGGCATTGCGTCACCTTGACAGCCGCCTACGCAACGCGTATAATGTACGTAATCAGGCGCACGACGCAGATCATGCAGAACTACCAGCCATACCGATTTGGGGGCCGACCCGGCCCGGAGCAAACTACCACACCCGAGGCGCCACTGCGCTTGGGGTCTGGCAGCTTGCATACTTGATCCCAAACCGCAATTTAGACCGATTCGCAGTGGCCGCCGCTTCTCAGAACATCTGAAAGCGACGGTCCTTTCTTTTTCTGATACAGAATAGACGAGAGGATGACGATAATGCCGGAACTGGAAAAAGACGAACTCTACCGCCTGCGCCACAGCGCAGCCCACCTGATGGCGGAAGCCGTAGGCGAGCTCCATCCGGAGGTGAGATATGCGATCGGGCCTCCGATTGAAGATGGCTTCTATTATGATTTCGATCTGGCCGAACCGCTGAAAGATGAAGACCTGCCCGCCATCGAGCAGAAGATGGCGGAGATCGCCGCGCGTAACCTACCGATCGAGCGTCTGGAGGTGTCGCGCGACCAGGCACGCTCGTTGGCTGAGCAGCAGAACCAGCCATACAAGCTGGAGCTGATCGACGCGATTCCCGCTGGCGAGGCTTTGTCGTTCTACCGGCAGGGCAACTGGTCCGATCTGTGCCGCGGCCCGCACGTGCCCAGCACGGGTCACATCCGCCACTTCAAGCTGCTGCATACGGCCGGCGCCTATTGGCGGGGCAGCGAAAAGAACAAGATGCTGACGCGCGTATATGGCACGGCGTGGCTCACGCAGGCGGACCTGGATGAGTACCTGAATCGATTGGAAGAAGCGCGGAAGCGCGACCACCGCGTACTCGGGCGCGAGTTGGGCCTCTTCATGTTCTCGCATGATGTCGGTCCGGGCCTGCCACTGTGGCTGCCAAAGGGCGCTACGCTGCGCGACACGCTGATCGACTTTATGAAGGTGGAGCAGCTGAAGCGGGGATACCAGGGGGTGGTGACGCCCAACATCGGTAACGCCCGCCTCTACGCCAGGAGCGGACATCTGCAGTCGTTCCGCGCCAAGATGTTTCCCTTGATGGTGGGTGATGAAGAAGGCGAGACGTACGTTCTGAAGCCGATGAACTGTCCGCACCACATCATGATCTATGCCAGTGACCTGCGCTCGTACCGCGATCTGCCGATCCGTTACGCCGAGTTCGGCACGGTATACCGGTACGAACAGAGCGGAGAACTGGCCGGTATGCTGCGGGTGCGCGGGTTTACGCAAGACGACTCGCACCTGTTTGTCACGCCGGACCAGCTTCGCGGTGAATTCGCCGGCGTCGTAGACCTGATGCTGTTCACGCTCAGACGGCTGGGCCTTACGGAGTACCGGGTGCGGATCGGCACGCGAGATCCATCGGATGACAAGTACATCGGCTCACAGGAAAACTGGGAGGTGGCCGAGCACGCGATCATCGACGCCGTGAGGCATATCGGTCTGGAGTACGAGGTATCGCCGGGCGATGCCGCCTTTTACGGACCCAAGCTGGACCTCATGGTCCGTGACGCCCTGCGTCGCGAATGGCAAATGGGTACGGTACAGGTGGATTACAACCTGCCGGAGCGATTCGGGCTGGAGTATATCGGTGAGGACGGTCAAAAACACCGTCCCGTCATGATTCACCGCGCGCCGTTCGGCTCTCTCGACAGGATGATCGGCCTTCTGGTGGAACACTATGCCGGCGCATTTCCGTTCTGGCTTGCTCCACAGCAAGTGGCGCTCATACCGATCGCGGATCGGCATCATGCCTACTGCGTGCAGGTTCAGGATCAGCTTCGCGAAGCGGGGATCCGTTCGGCGATCGATTCCCGCAACGAGAAGATGGGCAAGCGCATCCGCGAAAGTGAATTGCAAAAAGTACCGGTAATGCTGATCGCCGGTGACCGGGATGTGGAGGCCGGCAGCGTCAGCATCCGCAGGCATGGCGAAGGCGACCTGGGCGCCCAGACTGTGGCAAACGCGATCGCGATGATGCGGGCCTGGGCCGTCGAATAGCTCGCCGAGGCCGGGGAAGCGCGGATTGAGATGACGGCCATTCGAAATCGGAACGTCGCAGCAGACAGGCCCGGTTACAGTCCCGCTCACCGGCTGACCGTACGTGCGAGTGGACGCGTCATCGACCTGTCGACCGAGCCGGTACTCGGCCAGGGCGGCGAGGCCCGCGTGTACGCCCTGCCGGCCGACCGCCGCCGCGTGGTCAAGATCTTTCACACGCCATCCGAAGAACGGGCGCACAAGCTGCTCGCCATGCTGGCGAACCCGCCGTCCGACCCATCGGCATCTTCCGGCCACATCTCCATCGCGTGGCCCCAGGAGTTGGTGTTGGACGGCGCCGGCGCCGTGGTTGGTTATGTGATGCCGCGCGCTCCTGCCTCGCGACCGCTGTTCGAAATCTACAATCCCTGGATACGGCGGCGAGCCACCCCGCTGTTCAACACGTTTTACCTTCACCGTGCCGCGCGAAACCTGGCCGGCGCCGTTCGCGCAGTTCACGCGGCCGGATATGTAATCGGCGACCTTAACGAGTCGAACGTGCTTGTGGCCGATACCGCGCTGATCACCCTGGTGGATACCGACTCGTTTCAGGTTCCCGGTGCTGGGCCGGCCCGGATCCACCGGTGCCGGGTTGCCAAGCCGGAGTTCACGGCGCCGGAGCTTCAGCACCATGACCTGGGCCGCGTGGTGCGCCGCGACGACCAGGACCTGTTTGGGCTGGCGGTTCTGATTTTCATGCTCCTCATGGAGGGCGTTCACCCGTTCGCCGGCGTCTATCGCGGTGCGGGCGAAGCGCCCGACGTGGCGCAGCGAATCGCCGGCGGCCTCTATCCCTACTCCGCCACACGACGCGACCTGGCGCCAATGCCGTGGGCGCCGGAGTTCGAGACGCTGCATCCCGTGCTGCGCCACCTGTTCGTGCGATGTTTCGAGGAGGGCTTGCAGCGCCCTCGGGTAAGGCCATCCGCCGCGACGTGGATACACGCTCTGGAGGCCGCTGAAGCAGACCTGACGACTTGCGCAGTGAACAGCAATCACCGGTTTGCCAGCCATGTGGGCCGTTGCCCGTGGTGCAAGCGACTGCTCGAAACCGGCGGCCTCGATCCCTTTCCGGCACAAGGCAACAACATCGTTGCAGCCGCCCGCCGCCCGCGAATCCGCCACGAGACCGTGATTTCAGCCGCTTCGCCTACCCCGCGCGTACGGCGGCCAGCGCCGGCGCCGCCGCCACAAAGCCGTCCGGCGCCGCTCATTCACCCGCCGCATCTTCCGGCACACCGCGTCGAGAATCACTGGTCGCTTATCGGAGCAACCCTCGCCATTGTTGGAGCTATAACACCGTTCCATCTGGCGGCGGGCGTGTTGGCAGCCGGCACCGGCGCCTTCGGGTACGGGTATTCGAGACGGCTCTCCGGCGCCGGTCGTCGAACTGCGAATGCTTCCATTGCGGCAGGCGCGGCGCTGTGCGCCATCGCTCCGGCCACGACCGCACTGGCACGATACCGCCATACCAGCATCCTGGCGCTTGCTGGGTCTGGCGCGGCAGTTCACAGCGTAGCCTGGTCGCCGGACGGCAAACGGATTGCGGCGGCGTCCGGAGTGTCCGATGCCGATCGCACGGGCGGCGATGTGCAGATATGGAACGCAGAAACCGGCGACGAACAGGGCAGCCTGTCGTATGGATATGCCGGAGACGTGAACGCCGTTACATGGTCACCCGACGGACGAACGCTGGCAGTTGGCAGTGGTGGCCAGTTGGAACCCGGGGCAGTGAAACTATGGGACACATCCGCACAAGTGGTGCGACAGGAGTTGCGCTTCGGTCGCTCGGCAGTGCGCGCCGTCTGCCTCTCGCCCAACGGCATGCTGGCGGCGGCCGGCTGTGACGACGGTGAAATCCTCGTCTGGACGGTTACCTCTCGCCGAACGGAGACAGCACTCCAGATCAAAAGCTCGGCCGATGCGCTGGCATTCAGCCCCGATTCACGGTTGCTGGCGATTGGCGAGGATGCTGGAGATCGCTCCGGGCGCGCAGGCGCGATTGGCGTGTTCAGCCTCACCGCGCACCGCTGGCTGTGGCGCGACCATGCAAACAGCACCGGCGTTTATACCGTAGCCTGGGCTGCCAATGGCTCGGTGCTTGCCACTGCGGGCGCCGATACCTCGATCAGCTTGTGGAACCCGCGCAACGGCCGCTCGTTGGGCACGCTGGATGGTGGCGCGCTGGCCACGTGGTCATTGGCATTCGACCCCAGGAGCGACATACTCGCGGCCGGTGGTCAGGATGGCATGTTGCGCTTTTATCACATTAGAACACACTCGCCTCTCGCTCCAGTCCGCGTTTGCGCGAATGTGGTACAATGCATAGCATACTCACCCAGTGGTCGTCAAATTGCTTGTGGAGGTGGTGACGGGCTGGTGCGAATACTCTCGCCGTCGGAGTAGTTGTTGAGCACTGATGCCCCGCCGAAGAGAGAGCCTGGCGTGGTACCAGCAGAACGGCGCCGTACCAGTTCGCTGTCGAATCGCCGAGGTCGGAACCAGGCACTAACGGTGGTGCACCCCTCGGCTGTGTGGCTTCCGTCTCTTCGAAACAATCGAACGCACGGACCAGTCTAACAGGGGCCATCAGACTGTGATTCAAGCGGCCACGACGCCGCAGTGAACTGGGAGCAATCGTTGAGCGATTTGGCACGGATAGCGCCTCGAGAACCACTGCGTGGTCGCAGCCCGGAAGCCGCCACCGTCAGTATCGACCTGGTCGATCTGCGCGATACGCCTGCCGATGCCGACGCGTCCGCGTCGCTCGCCGAGAGCCTTCACAACGGCACGGCGATGCTAAGCGTGGTGATTGCTTTGCTGAACGAGGAAGAGAATCTGGACGATTTGTATGCGCGTCTCAAGGCCGTGCTGTGCCACATGGCGCCCGTTCACGAGATACTGTTTGTTGACGACGGTAGCCGCGATCAGTCGCACTGCCGGTTGATGCGGATTTGGCGGTCCGACCCGACGGTGACGGTCATCCGGTTCCGAAGGAACTTCGGAAAAGCCGCCGCCCTCTCAGCTGGCTTCGACCGGGTTCGTGGCGATGTGGTCGCCATGATCGATGCCGACCTTCAAGATCAACCTGAAGAGCTGCCCAAGTTGGTGGCGAAACTTGACGAGGGATACGACCTGGTGACGGGTTGGAAGAAGAACCGGAAGGACCCTCTGAGCAAAAGGGTTCCGTCGCGCGTCTTCAACCGCACGGTGTCGGCATACTTCAAAATCCGCATCCACGACTTTAACTGCGGGCTAAAGGTGATGCGGGGTGATGTTGCCCGCAGCCTCCGTCTCTATGGGGAGATGCACCGGTTCATTCCGGTAATGGCCGCTACCAGCGGGTTCACGGTTGGTGAGTGCGAGGTCGTCCACAAACCGCGACTGCATGGCGCATCGAAATACGGCGCCCGGCGCCTCCTCACCGGCGGTTACGACTTTCTTGCCAGCATCCTGCTCACACGATTCTATCAAAAGCCTCTGCATTTCTTCGGCACGCTCGGGCTCATGATGTTGCTGGCCGGCACCGCGCTCGGCGGCTATACGGTGATCCAGATGATGCTGGGTGTAAGCCACCACGTTCTAGGCGCGCTAAGCAGCATCCTGCTGGTAGCCGGTGTACAGGTCATCTGCACCGGCCTAATCGGAGAGATGGTAGCTCACGCCTCGTACCACAACACTCCGAGATACGTGCTATCGGAACTGCACCGGGCGCGCTCGACCACACAAGACGAAGTTGTTGGCGTTTGACGGCCGCCTATCCTCAAGTGGCCGCGACGTGAGACCGACCTGCACGGTTCCAAGCCATTGGTGGGCTGTCGTCCCGATGCCTGTACGGAACCTGCGCCGTGAGAGCTGAACTGGTCCTACGCCGGCTACTTTTCTGGTTGGCGGCGGCCCTGGTGGTCTTCTTTCTGGCCGCAGCGATCACCCGCAGCGCGCACGACGCCGCAGCGCTGCCGCGCCCCAACTTTATGTGGTTGACGGTGGCGTTTGTGATGTTTTTGCTGCACTACTTTGTTCAGGCGATCGGCGCGCACTTTATCCTACGGGCACTTGGTCAACGGGTGCCAATGCGGCTTAGTATCCGTGCCTGGTACCTCAGTGTGATCGCCCGTTGGATGCCGGGCCGCATCTGGTACTTTTCAGCACGCGGCTACTTTGCGCGTGAGTCGGGCGTAGCCATTCCGGCTTTTACCATTGCGATTTTGTTGGAGCTCACCTACATGCTCATGGGTGGCTTCATTGTTGTCGGCGCCTTTGCCGGAGCTACGCTGCGCGGCGTGTTGGCCAACAACATCGGGCGCGCCGGACTCGGCGCAGCCGTACTCGTCCTGGTTTGCGCTGGAGCGGTGGCGATACGCCCCGCCGTGCTGGTGCGAGCCTGTAGATTCCGGTTGGCCGCGGCTGCATTCCGCAGGATCACGGGCCGCACCGCGAACCTGGACGCGCTTCCAACCATGCCGGCCTGGCGCAGCATGGCGCTGTTGACCTACTATACGCTCTACTGGGCCTACTCCGGCTTGACATTTGGCGTACTGGCCCGCGCGCTGGGACCGATGACCCGCGCGCGTTGGTTTGCGTGTGTGCCGGCGTTCGCCGGCTCGTGGCTGGCGGGATACTTCTCTATCATCGCACCGGCCGGCCTGGGTGTCCGCGAAGGAGCGATGTGGCTGATGCTGCGACCGGTGATGCCGCAGTCACACGCGCTGATGCTCGCTATCGCCAGCCGGGCGATGATGCTACTGGCCGAGACCGTGAGCGTTGCCCTCACATGGCTGTTCCTGGGAAGTGCAATCCGCAAGCTTGCTCCCGGCGTTCAAGAGGCGACGGCTTCGCCTTTACAATCGGCCGAAAGCGTGGCAAACTCTGCAGAACCCCTCACATCCTGAATACAGGCGCAAACGGATGCCAGGTCTTCACAAACTTCACAAACCGTTTCGCAAGCTTCGCGCTGCGGCCAAAACCTGGAAGCCGCCGGCGTGCGATCACACCGTCACGGTCAACGACCTGTTATACAGTGATATCGCCGGAGCGGTACAACTGCCGACATTTGAGCAGAAGTCGCGGTCGTTGGGCAGGTACGAGGAGGATCTTGAATTCGCGTCGGCGTCGCTGTTGGAGCGGCTTGCTCTCGGCGCGCTCGTCCGGCGCCACGCGCCAATGACGCTGTTCGAAATCGGAACGTTCCGGGGCGTAACGGCCCTCACCATGGCGCTCAATGCACCGGAGGGATTCACACTCTATACGTTGGACCTGCCACAGGAGCTAACGTTTGAGCAGGTTGTGGAGCAGCAGTATGCGCGCGGAGCGGTCGGCGCGTTGCATCGGATGGTAGCCAGAGGCGTGGAGCGACGCCAGGTTGGGCTCGCGTACCGCAACCGACAGCTTCCGGGAAAGATCGAGCAGTTGTTCGGTGATTCTACAACGATGGACTTTGCTCCATGGGCCGCGCAGATCGACAGCTTCTTTGTAGATGGCTGTCACGATGCCGAGCCCGCTTATCGCGATACGCAGACCGCGTGGAGCTGCCTGAAACCGGGAGGAATGATCATCTGGCACGATTATCGCTGGAGGTCGGTACAGGCGGGCGTACAGCGCTGCCGGCTCCCGGCGCCAATCACGTGGGTTCAGGATACTTCAGTGGCGTTTGCATATAAACCGCAACCTGTCGGCGCGAACGGCACTGGAAGGGACGGATCATGATGCGGAATCGACTGTTGCTGCTGCTGGTGGCAGCAAGTGCACTCACCGTTGCGATACCCCTTGCGCTTCACGAAGCGGCTGGCGTCGTGGCCGGCGCCCGGACGCCGACGGTCGCCATAGTAACCGTTGGAACGGGTTCGGTTACGGACGATGTGATGGCCGAAGGCCAGATTGTGCCTTTCACGGTGAGCAACGTTGCCGGGCTCCCGTCCTATAGCGCTCAGGTGGACCAGGTTTTCGTGGATCACGGCGACCACGTAAAGAAGGGCCAGATTTTGGCCACGCTGGATCCGCTTGAGCAGGGGGACCTGGTCAATGAGGCCGACGCCGCTGCCGCCGCATCGCAGGCGGCGTTCCGACTGGTGCTCAAGCCGCACCGGCCGGAGGAGATCGAGCAGGCACGGGCCAAGATGGTTGAGGCACAGAAAGCCTACGATCTGGTCCTTCACCCACACCGACCACAAGAGATTCAGGCTCAGGCCGACAAAGTGGAATCGGATCGGCAGGCGATGCTGGCCGCTCAGGCTCAGCTAGAGCTGCTCCAGCATGGCAATCGTCCACAGCAGATTGTGGAGGCGGAAGCAGCAGTGACCACGGCGAAGGCCCAGGCACGGTACGCGCAGGAGACGTTGAACCGGGATACCATCCTTTACCAGCGCAGTCTCATTGCACGGGCAGACCTGGACAAGGATCAGACGGACGCCGCGATCGCGCAGGCGGCTCTTACCTCGGCAAAACAGAGCCTCAGTCTGATGCAGGCAGGCTTCCGCACGGAGCAGATCGATTCGCAGAAGGCTACCGTGGCGCAGGCGCGCTCCCTGTACGAGTCGGACGAGCAGACACTCACCGTTATGGAGCTGGGCTCAAGACCTGAGGCGATTCAACAGGCGAAGGCCAATCTTGACTGGGCAGCACTGCAGTATCAGATCACGCTGAAAGGCTCGCGCAAAGAGCAGATCAAGCAGGCAGCCGCAACCATGGAGAATCTGCAATATGCCGCTGTCCACCAGCAGCACATCTACGGACATCGGTTCGTGCGTGCGCCGATCGATGGCGTTGTCATCGCACGGAATATCAACCCGGGAGAGATTGCTACCCCCGGCGCCGTCCACACCGATGATATGAATCCCACCAAAGACACCAACAAGGAGCTGTTCGAGATCGCGGATGACCGCGTTCTGGAGTTTCAGGCCGCCGTCGATCAAAAGTTCTTCGGTAGTGTTCACATCGGCCAGCCGGCAGACGTCGAGGTTGAGGCGTACCCGGGCCAGAGCTTCCGCGGTATCGTGACGCAGATCAACCCAAACATCGAGTCGGATCGGCTCAATCCGGGCCGCGCGGTGATCAACCCCACATCGCCGCTCACGTTCTCCGTGTGGGTGCGGGTTACCAACACAGCCCACAAGCTGGTGCCTGGCCAGATCGGGTTGATCCGGCTGCATCGCGTACGCACGGGTCTGATCATCCCGGAAAGCGCGCTTGCCTCGTTCACGCTGGGTGAAGGTATCGTCTACGTGGAGGATAGTGGTGTTATCCACGCCAGAAGCATCACGTACGACGGGAACACCAATGCCAACATCCGCGTGCTGAGCGGTCTTAAGGCGGGGGAGCATGTTGTTGTCTCCAACACGCTGAACCTGCGTGACGGAATGACCGTGAACGCGCAGCAGGCCACCGGAGCTCCGAATGGCGAAGCGTTTTAGCCGGCGCCTCGCTCGGTTCATCGCCCAGGTCAAGCCGTTTTAGAAAGCCACTCCATTGCCCATCGCGCTCTGCCAGTTACAACGTATTCGGCGCGCCGGTTCCCACGCAGTCGCTGTGACCACGGCATGCCTGGTCGGTGGCGCGGCGCTCGCCGCTCAGCAGCAGCCAAACGGCGCCACAACAGCCCGGCCGTCCAACGCCACCTTTACGCTGACGCAGGCTTTGAGGGCCTCGCTTGCCAATCCTCGTACCTCCACCACGTGGCAGTTGACCACCGATGCCTCGGCGAGCCATATCAACGTGTCGCGGGCAGCGTTTCTGCCGGTTGTCACAGGCGTATTGGGCGTATCGGCCGTTTCCAGCGGCAACGTGACGCTCTTCTCGTCGGAGGTCGGAGGGTTTGCAGGATTCGCCCGTGGACACACACGGGCTGGTGTGGATGTGGAGTATCCGGTGTATGACGGCGGAAAGCGCCTCGCACAGCTTCACAGCGACACCGCTGCCTACCGCAGCGCAGTGGATGGCGTCCGCACCGATCAGGTTTCCGCGTTAATGAATACGCTGATCGCATTCTATACGACCCTCCAGAACCAACGCCTGGTTGCTTCCAGTGGCGCTGCGGTGGCGGCAGCCAGGCAGCATCTGGTTGACGCGCAAGCCCGCCTGCAGGTGGGGCTGGTGGCCAAGGGCGAGGTACTTACAGCCCAGAGCGCCCTATCGCAGGCCATCGCCGTGGAGGAGGCACGCAACGGCCTCCTCAGCGCATCTCGCGCGCATCTGGCAAACCTGCTCGGCGGCGACCCGGCGACTCTGGTGCCGAAAGTGAGCGATCCGGCCGAGGAGCTCCCGATCACCGACTCGCGCGACAAGCTGGTTGCCGAGGCGATGGCGTTCGACCCGCAGAAGCAGGCCATTTACGATCAACGAGCCAGTGCACGGTACCAGCTTTCCACGATCCGCGCCGACCTCTCGCCAGTCGTCTCCATTGGCGCGTCGTTTGGATATCTGTTTGCCACCAACAACAACTTCGGGCCGTATGTGGTGGCCTCGGCCGACCTTGGCATCCCACTGTTTGAGCAGGAGAATGTGCACGCCCGCGAACGTGAGCAGCTGGATGCGGTTCACAAGCTGTCGGTAGCGGCAGAGCAGGATCAGGCCGATCTGAAGGAGCAAGTGGAGACCATCTACTCCAACTATGTTTCAGGCGCGGCAGCGGTCGTGGCGGACCGCGACAGCGTTATGGCCGCGCGCGAAGCGCTCCGTCTGGCCCAGGAGCAGTATCAGGTTGGCAAAGGCACGCAGACCTCCGTCCTGGATGCCATCCACCTTTTAGCAACTGCACAGGATAACCTTGCTCTGGAACTCACGGCGCGCGATATTGCCGAGCAGACGCTTAACACCCTTACCGGCGGTTACGCCGATTTGCTGCCTGCGCCGGTGCTGAAGCCCAAGAAATGACGGCTTCTGCGGTGACACTGGAGTCGGATTCGCCGGTTGCACGTGAACATATCGGGAGTCCGGCGCCAACGGCAGTAATGCTGCTAACCGTCAGTGGAACAGTGCTGCTGGCCGCGGCGGTTCTGCTGCCATGGTGGCACCTGACAGGCGCGGCAGAGCCATGGTTCATTTCCGCGGTACGTTTGATAGCGATTTGCCCGCTAGCGGCGTCCGTCGTGGCCATCGTCCTGCCTCGCTTCCGCGCATCCGGGTTGTTTACGTCCACAGCGATGGCGCTTGCCCTACCTTTGATCCTGGTCGCCGGCATTGAGCAACTCTACCCGGCCGGCATTGCCGGCGCCGTGGATCAAACCGATCAGGCAGCCAGGCTAATCAGTGGGCTTTCGAACAAGGATCTCTACCCTGCGCTTTCGTGGAACCACAACTTCGACATCGGCGCCTCACCGCTCGCACGCAATGAGTACACGATTGTAGACGGCTGTGTTGCCGTTGCGATGTTTTGCAAGGGAGGCTGGTACGCCTCGCTGTTGGCCGGCCTGCTCTTGCTGCCGGCGGCATGGCTCGATAACTCTCGCGCTCAGCGACTGCTTGTGAGGCGGTGGCGGGGTCTGCTTGCTGTGTGCGGTTTGGCGCCGGTTGCCGCCGTCGCGCTGCGAAGCGGAGTCTCGTTCGCGTACTGGAACGCTGCGCGTAGCGACATGATGCGGTCTGACTACGCCGGCGCGCTGCTCATGTACCACCATGCGCGGAGTTGGGATGAGCGCCTCAATTACGATCTGGTCTACCACTTCGAGTTAGGAAGGCTCTACCAGAAGCTGGGAATGTGGTGGAAGCCGGATTACTGGGCTTCGCGGGGCGATGTGTACATGCGGTCCGGCGAGACGACCGCTGCATACGATCTGTACCGGCATCACATCGTTGACATAGATCAAAACCCAACCGTGCGACTCCGGTATGCAAACACACTGTACAAGTACGGGGCCGACTGGTTTGCCGCTTACCGCACTGGAATGGCGGTCGATGTCTGGCAGGCCGCGCTCCGACTGGAACCAACAAACCTGGAGATCCGTAACGCCCTGGCGACGGCGTACACGATGAATGGAAACTACCGTGAGGCAGTTGCACAGTGGAAGCAGATCATCCACCTGAACAACAGCGTGGGCCTGTTCTGGATGAAGTACTTCGCCGCTGATGAGTACCGCAAAGTGATAACCGCTCGCGCCTGGCAGAAAATGGGCTGGTGCTACTACAAGCTGGGCGATGTGCAGCGAGCCATGTCGTGCCGGTACAGGTCGGGGCTGGAGGGACCCTCGTCCGCCGCCGACGTGGCGAGCCCGTGACCTCACCATCGGCCGGAGGCGCTATCCCGACGCGGCGGCGAAGGCTGCTTGTACGTGGTGCCATAGCGGCGATTGCGCTCACACCCGTTCTGTTGTCGGCAGCTGTCGCCTCGCACTTTTACGATCAGGCGCGCTATAACCAGCAGTTCCGATACTATCCGTTCACGTGGCATGCCGGTTGGATCCAGTCTCCCTACCACTCCGGCAACGTGGCGATGTTCAGGAAGGAGCTATTCGTTAATGGCCAGGTGCGCAATGCCTGGATGGTGCTCGCCGCCCACAGCTTCATCGATATCTGGATCAACGGCAAGAGTATGGCGCCGTTCTTCAACGCCGCGGCCGATGAATACCGCCTGAACCCGGATCCAATCGGCGGTCAGGCGACCCGATACACAGCGCTGGGCTACCCCGAAACGGCGGAGCTGGGCCACTGCTATAACCTCTCCATGATCCTGCACTCCGGCATCAATGTGATCACGATGATGGTTCAAACCGATCGTGGCGACCCGGGTTTGGTTGCGGAAGGCAGTGTGGAAACCGCAGGCTGGCACCCGTTCGTGTCGGATGCCAGCTGGATGTGCTCACCGTACGAGCAGACGCGGAACGGCATTCCGTGGACGTCGCCGCTCTATTTCGACGGCGCGTCGTGGCTCCCGTCCGCCGTGACCGGACGAATCCCGCACCTGCCCGTCGATGGCGACGTAACCGTCCTCAATACGCCGATGCGGGCGGCATATATCGGCGCCAACAACCTTGATTTGGCGGGTGGCGCCGAGTTCCGCAGCACCATTCAGGCGCCGGATCGGGTTGTAAGCGGCTGGCTGCGCATTTCCACCACGCGTCCATACGATCTGGTCCTGGATGGCACGCTGATCGGCACCGACTCGATGGTAGCGCGGTACCGGCGGCCGCTTGTGGTGCAGGGTGATAATGCAATCGGCCTGCTCAATGCGCGCAAGAGTGGTTCCGCACGCGACTATCCGGCCGATGAAGTTTCGGCCCGGATGGCGGTCTACATCCTCAAGGATGTGTTGGTTCGTGGGCGGAACTCGATCGAAGTTACACTGCACCCAAAGGAGATCACTGCCGACTCGGCGCTTCCAACGGTTTATGTGGATGGGCTTCTTCGGTTTGCAGATGGCACTACAGGGCGCGTGTTCACTAACGCGTTATGGCAGGCGCGTGTTCCCGGAGGGCGCGGCGAGTGGTCCGGCGCACGCGTGGCCACGCGGCCGGACCTCATCACCCCGGGAATCGAGCACCTTTTCGTTGACGCCAAGGTGACTTCCGCCGCCGGCTCCCGTGTTCGGCTGCTCCGTAACGGCGTGGTTCTTGCACTTCTGATGCTGCTCGCCGGCTTCGTCGTCGCACGTCTGCTTGGGCAACCTGCCCCTCCGTCGGTTTCACCGATGCGCCGAGTTGGAGGCGTATTTATGCCGCCGGCGCTGGTGCTTGCAGTAGCGTGGATGCTTCAGGTGATCTTTGCCCCATCTACACAGGCGTTCCTCTTCAGCTCGAGCAGATACGCCGAGGCCGTGTTGTGGGTGGCGCTGTGCGCTTGGCTGGCCGGTGTCGCGGCTTTGGCGCTAAGCCGGAGGTCAGAGCCAGCCCAGTCGGCGGAGGCAGACTTACGCCGCCCGTTCTGGCGGTTAGCCATAAGGCACGGGCCGGCCGTCGCGATGTGCCTGATGCTGGTTGCTGCCGCAGTTTTTACTTTCACCGGTCTTCGGCGGAACGGCTTCATTCCCGATGAGTACGTCTCACTGCTCGCCGCTCGGGGCATCCTCCGCACGGGGCTGCCACTATATCAAAAAAGCGGCATCCTCTATCCACGCAGCTCGCTCTACCATTATCTGCTTGCTCCGTTTGAGGCCTGGGGATACCACACCGGCAACCTGGCGTTCACGCGAGTGCTCTCCGGTTTGTGGCACCTTGCCCTGATCGTCGTCACTTACCTCTTTGGACGGGAGCTGAAAGACCGCCGTACCGGACTGCTTGCCGCTGCGCTGATCGCTTTCTCTCCCTACGCGCTCTACTATGCCCGAGAAGTGCGCTTCTACAGCCAGTTTGCCTTCTTCTCCACGCTCACTTTCTATCTGCTGCTCAAGAGCGTTCGCAATCCGGATAATGACCGGTATCGCTTTGCCACACTTCTCGCCTACATGGGCGGCTACCTGAGCCAGGAGATCATGTTCACCGCCATACCCGCGATGATGCTGGTGGTGCTGCTGGCCGGCCAGGGCCGGCTGTGGCTGAAGCGCTGGGTAGCGACTGCAATGGTGGCGGTGGTGGTTGTGATGAGCCTTGACCTCTGGCTCTATTTCCACTATTGCGTTACCGCACTGCCCTGGGTGGATGTAAACGCGTATCCGCTCCTCGCATTCCATGTGGATGATCTCGACTTGACAACGTCGATCCTCCTGACCAACAATGAACGCGCGCAGATTGTGATTGGCATTCTGGTACTTGGCGGCGCACTCTATCTCCTCTATCGCGTGTTCACCAAACCCACCGAGGAGTCGGCGGCAGAACGGCCCTGGCGTTGGTGGAACTATCTTTACGTGGTAACGCTGGCGCCACTCTTCGTGCTCACCATCATCAGTCCACATCCGGCGAGCCGCTACGCCGTGGGATTTATCGCGCTGACCGGACTCATCGCTGCCTGCATGGCGCGCGAGATCGGCAGCAGACTTGCCCGATGGTTCGACGGGGGCGCCGCATCGCTTGCTTCACGCTACTCCACACTGCTCTATGCCGTGGGTATTGTTTGCGTCGCGGCGGCCGCATACCGGCCGCTCCGGACGCTCCACGCCGACAGCCGTACCTACGACAGCAGCTTTACCTCTGCAGCCCACTTCATCGAACAGCACCGAAAACCGGGTGACAAGATAATGGCCTTCAATCCTGAAGTGGCCATGGTTGAACTGGACCAATGCGATTACTTCTGGCGGCCCTACAATCAGGCGGAAGACAAGTACATCGCCGACGATGGCAGACTGCGTGAGCGTGACTCCGGCGCGGTCGTGATCGATAATGTGGACAAGCTGCGCTGGGTGATCAGCCACTACCCGCGCGTTTGGCTCATCTTCCCACCTAGAAACCTCAGCGCCTCACACTACCTGCCCGTGAACCAGTTGAACAGCGAACTCTCTGCCAACTTCAGGGTGGTATTTCATTCGCTCAATTGTCAGGTCTGGCTGTGGGATGCATCTCTGAACCACTATCGCGACCGGCTGAACAGCAGTGGAATGGATCAAATCGACTTCTAAGTGCCATGATAAGGAACTGGGACCGGTGCATAAACAGTCTGCTCGGCCGCCACAAACCGCTGCAATGTGCGTCCAACGTCACCGGGCGATGGCGTCACTCCGTAAACCGTACGAGACGGAATCCTGCTGACAGTCGCGGATGGGAGAGTAATATGGCTTCAAGAACCGTGGCGACGCTGTTTGCCGTGCTGCTTGCAACGCTTCCTGCCGTGGCTGCCCTGGCTCAGGGACCCACTATGTGGCAGATCGAGTCGTCCAAAACTGCCAGCCACGTGCTGTATTCGAGACCTGGACATCGGTTCTCCACCAAAATGGGTCCCGACGGCGCGTTCCAGGCGAACGCGGATTGGGAAGCCGGCAAACGCCCCACGTGGTACATCGAGTATCAGCAATACGGATACATGATGATCCTCGGTGGGCTGCTTCATCACGAGCCGCAGACGGTGGATGACGGCTGGAAGGTCTTCGACTGGGGATTCCAGCACATGGATCGCGAGGGCAACTTTGAGGGTTCCTGCGCCGGAAGTGTTGCCGGCGAGTTTCACAGCGCCTCATTTTTTATCGAAGCTGTGGCTCACACGATTCTGGCCCTCCAGCAATCGCCGTATGCCGCGCAGTTCCAGAGTCAGATAGACCGCGATGTACCGCTTCTGCATCGTGCGGCGCTGTGGATGATAAAGCCTTCCGTTTGGGATAAATCGATTGGACCGAACGGCAGGTTCACGCACCGGCGATATCTGGAGGCTGCAGCGCTGGGTGAAACAAGCCTGCTCACCGGGGATCAAAGCCTGCTCGACAAGGCGCACTGGCTCATCTCCGACGCGATTCCACGACAGGACCCCAGTGGCTACAATCCGGAGAAGGGCGGCGCCGACAGCAGCTATCACGCCGTAGGGCTCTGCTATGCCGAGTATTATATGACTTTTCTTCCGAATGACCCACTCGTGCCGCAAATGGCAGCCATGGCAGACAAAGGCCTCAAGTGGGAGGAGCGCCGCATGCTGCCATCTGGTGAAATCAGTGCCGCCGGTAACACACGAACGGGCGGTGAGGAGAAGAAGTACACGGGTCAGGTGAAGCACATCGCCTACACAATGGTTTTCCGCGCTTACTATTGGCGCGCGATGCAGACCGGCTCCCACCGGTGGATGGACGACGCAACAAAGGTCGCCACATTTGAGCACTGGCTAAAGTAGTCCGGCGACTATCACCCACCGGCACTCAGTACGAGTTGTCGGATCCCGGCTGGCTCACGTTCGGGGCTGTTGCTCCCGGCCGCGTTCCGGTCGCTTTGACTCGCTTGTGAAATCTGCCGGGCTGCGGCGCGCTGCAGTTGGTGATGAGCGCAGCCGATATCGCCAGGAGACAGATCGCTGCGGCGGCCGCCAGCTTAAACGGACTGAGACCTTTCACACGCACCACCATCAATCGCTCTCCACATCGACCGGGTTTTGGCGGAAACAGGTCCGCACCGACACCGTTTTGCGCGGCACAGTGGAATCCCTGCGGGCTTAAAGAACATTTAATCTGCTCGCGGCAGCCATTCGTTTTGGAGTGGTTATCGCGGCGTTATGCGCACGTCAATGCCTCGCAGCCGGACGTAATTCAAGCTGCGCCAGCGTTGGCGCCAGCGGCTGCTCGGTTACACCTGTAAGACGGTGCATAAGCGCCGAGACGGCGTCGGGCGGTGCGTCACGCTCCTCAAGGCACACCGGCCTGCCGGAACGCAGCAGTTCCAGAATCTTCTGTGGCGAGCCGGTTGCCGTAAAAGGAATAGCCTCCAGCGCGCCGGATGCCAGCAGTGATCGAGCATCCAGCAGAGATTTGGGCGGTGGAAACGGATGCGCGATGCGAACCGGCGTGACGCATTTCGAGGCGTACTCCACCTGGCGTGATAGTGGAACGGCAATGCGGTGGGTGCCGCGCAGTGCCCATGGCTCAAGGTAGACCGGGTCCAGCGCCGAGATCACCGCGGCATTGCCCGGAGCAAATTGGGCGATCTCGCGAAGCGCGGTATAGCGATCGCTTGTTGGCTGCCGCGGCCGAAGGAGGGCGCCTACGATACAAGCGCCAACGCCGAAGAGCATCATGGCCCGCCGATTTGCACCCAGTGCGGAGTCGACGATGCGCCCCAGCGCAGCGCCGCCGGCGATGAGCAGCAGCGCGTAAAGCGGCAGAAAGAACCGCCAGCCCTGGTAAGCGTACATCAGGTGCGCTGCCGCGGCAGGTATCACGCCAAGCAGGGCAAACGTTGCGGTCCACGAGTGAACAGGTGTGCGCCGCCGCATAAGCAAGATGACGCCGGCAAGCCCAATACCAATCGCGTAGAGCGACTGGCGCGCCGCCAACAGATGCAGGTTTGCGCCAATGAAACGAGGTCCGAAGAACATCGCCGGATAGTCGTACGGCACTCCGCACCAAAACTGATAGCCGGTCCGGAACGCACTGCCGAACACCGTGCGATTATAGGCTGCGGTAGCAGCGAACATCGTGGCAATGGGCAGTGCGACGCATGCCATCCGCCGCGTACGGTTCTTGCCATCGCTCCATCCCGCAACCAGAAAGGGAATCGCCAGTACCACTCCCTCGGCTCTCAGCGCGTATCCGATTGCTGCGAGAATTCCGGCTGCCATGTAGAGGCGCATGGAGGGCTGCCGACGGATTTGAAGGTAGATCAGGCACAGCCACAACGCCACCGCGGCGAAAGGGACGTCGGTCATAACAAGGCGCGCCATATAGAGCCAGCCTTTGTAGGCGGCCAGAAGCGATGCGGCAAAAAGCCCGCCCCAGGAGGAACCACTGAGCAGCACGCCGATGCGAAAGGCTGCGGCGATGCCCGCTAACGAAAAGAACAGGACCGCGATAATGCCAACGCCAGGCAGACTCGGCCAGAGACGGTATAACGGAGCGAGAACACCACAAGAGAACCAGGGCGGGTAGCGAGACGGCCAGTCACGACCGTTTATGGCGATATCGACCCGGCCGAGCGTTGCGCTTCGCTGCGCAACCACCGCATACTCCACCGAGTCGGGGACCACCTCCAGGCTGGAGGCGCTGCGCGGTGAGCGATACGCAACAATGCCTGCGAAGAGCAGCGCGAGCACCACCAGGACAGCACGAGAGCGCATGGCGTTAGATGCAGGTGGTGTTCAGCGCTCGGACGTCTTGTGAGCCGCGGGTGTGAACGAGGTACCGCATCCGCAACTGCGGGCCGCGTTTGGGTTGGAGAACTTCCAGCCGCCTTCCAGAAGGTTCTTCGTGGAGTAGTCCAGAACGAGGCCGGTAATGTGCTTCAGACTTTTAGGGTCGACCACAACGGTTATACCGTGTGCATCCAGTTCCGTATCTCCGGCACGGGGCGCCTCGGCAAGCTCCAGATAGTACGAAAGGCCGGAGCAGCCGCCGCCACGCACACCCACCCGAAGCACCCAGGGCTGCGCGCCCTTCCGGTCCATCAACAGGCGCACACGGTTAGCTGCGGCCGGCGTCAGTGTTACCGCTGCGCTCCCGGCGGTGGCTGTTTCCATCATTGCGGCGTCATCCATCAAAAGAACCCCAGTTCCAGCTTGGCAGCCTCCGACATCATCATCAGGCTCCACGGCGGCTCCCAAACCAGTCGCAAATCCACCGCGGTCACGCCGGCTACGTCGCGCACCTTCTGCTCCACCTCCGGCGGCAAAGACTCAGCCACCGGGCAGGCAGGCGAGGTCAGCGTCATGGTAACTTCCACCGCACCGGTGTCACTCACCTCCAGATTATAGATCAAGCCCATCTCATAGATGTTGACCGGCACTTCCGGGTCGTAGATGCCCTTCAGAACCTCAACAATCTGATCCTCAATCAGAGAGACCTCCAGCGGAGTCAGCTGTTTCTCCGCGGCATCGGAGCTATCGTTCCTCACGGACGGCCTCCTCATTCTCGGTGCTGACTTCACCGCGTTGATGCAAGGCCGCGTCGAGTGCATGCCAGGCGAGGACGGCGCATTTTATTCTCGTAGGGAACTGGTGAACTCCGGAGAGTACCGCAAGTTTGCCCATGAGTTCCTCCGCATCGCCTTGCACCATACCTCCCGTGAGCAACACGCGCATTTCGGCAAACAGCCTGTCTGCCTCCTCCACGGTGCGACCGATCAGTGCTTCGGTCATGAGCGATGCCGACGCACGTGAGATTGCGCAGCCCGTACTTTCGAAGCGCAGCTCGCGAATGGTGCCGTCCTCCACGCGAGCATACACGTGAATATGGTCGCCACATAGCGGGTTGTACCCTTCGGCCGTGCAGTTGGCGCCCGGCAAGGCGCCAAAGTTGCGCGGCCGGCGATTGTGATCCAGAATGGTCTCCTGGTACAGATCGTCAAGATCGGCCATCGGAAGCTCTAGCCCTCCCCTCCCATTAACCGAACAACCTTGTACAAACTCTGGGCCAGGGCGTCGACGTCTGCTCGGGTGTTGTAGCACGCCAGCGACATGCGCGCCGTCGCCGGTATGCCAAACCGCTGCATCACGGGCTGCGCACAGTGGTGTCCGGTACGGATCGCCACGCCCTCCCGATCTACAATGGTTCCGATATCATGCGGATGGGCGGCCTGCATCACAAACGAGTGGACGCTGGCCTTGGCGGCAGCCGTGCCGACGATCCGCAGACCCGGCACTTCCATGAGGCGCTCCTCTGCATACTTGAGCAGATCGTGCTCATGTTTGCCGACCGCCGCCATTCCCAGTCCGGATAGGAACCGCAGCGCTGCAGCGAGGCCGATCGCGCCGGCGATATGCGGCGTACCGGCTTCAAACTTCCAGGGCAGGTCGTTCCAGGTACTGCCAGTAAAGGTTACCGAGGCTATCATATCTCCACCGCCCTGCCAGGGTGGCATGGCACGAAGCAGATCTTCACGGCCGTACAGAACGCCAATGCCGGTAGGGCCATACACCTTGTGCCCGGAGAATGCGTAGAAATCGCAGCCGAGGTCCGCTACATTCACAGGCACATGATAGGCCGCCTGTGCGCCATCGACCAATACCGGGACGCCGGCGCGGTGGGCGATCGCCACCAGTTCGCGCACGGGATTCACGGTGCCCAACGCGTTGGACATATGCGTAACGGCGGCGATACGCGTTCTTGGTGTTAGCCGCCGCTCCCATTCACCCGGCATCAGTTCACCGCTGACCGAAATCGGCGCCACGCACAGCTTTGCTCCACGTTCGGTACAGAGCATCTGCCACGGCACGATGTTGGAGTGGTGCTCCATGCCGGTTATGAGCACTTCGTCACCGGCGCCAACGTTGGCGCGGCCGAACGACTGCGCCACCAGATTGATCGACTCGGTGGCGCCGCGGGTGAAGATAATCTCCTCAACCTTGTTTGCGCCGAGGAAAGACCGGACCTGGTCGCGAGCACCTTCGTACGCGTCGGTGGCGCGGGCGCTGAGCTCGTGGACGCCGCGGTGCACGTTGGCGTTGTCGTTGCGGTAGTACCCGCTCAGCGCGTCCAGCACCACATCGGGCTTTTGAGTGGTTGCTGCGTTGTCGAGGTAGATGAGCGGCTTGCCGTGCACCAACTGATGGAGCGCCGGAAACTGGGCACGCACACTCTCGACGGCGTACTCCTGCGGTATGACAGCGCGAGTCTCCATTTGGGCTAGGCCACTCCGTCCGCGCCGCCATGTGGGAGGTGGTGATCGAGTACGGCCATAACCCGGCGACGAACCTCCGCCGAAGCGATACGGTCGGCCACTCCGGCCGCGAATGCCCAGGTGAGAAGCCTGCGGGCGTCTTCGTGCCCTATCCCACGCGCCTGCAGATAGAAGATGGCGTCCTCGTTCAGTTGGCCAACCGTGGCGCCATGCGTACACCGCACGTCGTCGGCAAAGATCTCCAGCTGCGGCTTCGTGTTGATTCGGGCGGTATCGCTGAGCAGCAGTGTCTGGTTGGTCTGCTTTGCGTCGGTCTTCTGCGCATCCTGACGGACGAAGATCTTGCCGTTGAAGATGCCGTGAGAACTGCCGGAGAGAACCGATTTGTACAGTTCATGGGACGAGCAGTCTGGTGCGGCGTGGTCGATCACGGTATGGTTATCTACCACTTGCACGCCATCGGCCAGACAGATGCCGTCGAGCGTACATTCGGCACGACGACCCGCGAGAACAGCTCCAATATCGTTCCGCACAAGGCGGCCGCCGCGCGTTAGATTGTGGGAAGTGACCACCGCGCCCTCACCAAGGTGAAACTGGGTTGAGGCTACGTGAATGGCCGCTGGTCCCTCGAGCATCATCCTGTGGTGGTGCAGACGCGACCCTGCGTCGCAGCGAACTTCGGTAACGGCATTCGTGAAGACCGGCCCATCACCAACCGTGAGCCACGTCTCAGTTACCACTCCTTCGGCGCCTGCTTCCACCAGGATGAGGATTCTCGGCCAGCACGCCGAGGGTACGGCGCCGGCGACGGAGACAAGGACCAGGTCAATCGGCGGCGGCGCGCATCCACGGCCAATTCGGACCACGGCGCCGTCGTGCAGGAATGCCGTGTTGAGTGCGGCAAACGGTTGATTGTCGATCGGCGCTAGCGAGCCCAGCGTCGTGAGCCACTCGTCGCTCTCCGCTCCCGAGCGGAGCGTGGTGAGCAACATCCCTGGCAGCGCATCCGGTAGTTGCGACAGCGTGGGCGAACACACGCCGTTGACGAAGACTAGCCGTGCCCCCTGGCTGCCAACTGCCGCCAACACGGCGGACCTCACCTCCGCCTCATGACCCGGATCGGTCAGCGCCGGCTCGAAGCTGGTCTCCACAATTGGCGCCGTTGGGGTAAAGCGCCACTCCTCATTGCTGCGGGTGGGAAAGCCAACGGTGTCGAATGCGCGCATGCCGCGTTCGCGCAATTCTGCCAGCCAGGCCGGCGCGCTGCCGGACCGCAGCCGCTCAAACTGCGTGTAAAGCTCCTGCTGCACCTCGGTTACCTGCGCCATCGTTTCGCCCCACCGTGCATCCGCGGCGCGTCGCCGGTACACCGAACATCTAACCCAACAGTCGAAGTCATGATCATCGAGTTATGCCGTTACCGCTTCGGTATCCGGCGCTCCGGTGAGCCAGGAATATCCGCGCTGCTCCAGTTCGAGAGCCAAAGAGCGGTCGCCGCTTCGAACGATCTTGCCCGCGCTGAGCACGTGGACGAAATCCGGAACGATGTAGTTGAGCAGGCGTTGATAGTGGGTTACCACCACAATGGCGCGGTCCGGCGATCGCAGGGCATTGACCCCCGCCGCAACCGTTTGCAGCGCGTCGATGTCCAGACCAGAGTCGGTCTCATCCAGAATCGCCAGCGCCGGCTCCAGTACTGCCATCTGGAAAATCTCGTTCCGCTTCTTTTCGCCGCCCGAGAAGCCTGCATTCACGGGTCGTGTCAGAAGCTCGGCGTCCATGTTAAGGGCAGCCACCTTTTTGCGCGCCAGTTTGAGAAAATCCATAGCGTCCAACTCAGGCTCGCCACGGTAGGCTCGGATCGCATTGAGCGCCGCCTTGAGAAAATAGGTGTTGTTGACGCCCGGAATCTCTACCGGATATTGAAACGCCAGGAAGATCCCCTCGCGAGCGCGTACTTCAGGCTCCATCTCCAACAGATCGCTACCGCGAAATGTAACCGAGCCGCCAGTCACGTGGTAGCTGTCGCGCCCGGCAAGTACGGCCGCCAGCGTGCTTTTCCCCGATCCGTTCGGCCCCATTATCGCGTGGACTTCGCCCGCGCCAACGCGCAGGCTGATCCCTTTCAGTATTTCGCGCTCGCCAATGCTTGCGTGCAGATCCTCAATTACCAGCATCAGAAACAGGTCTCCATTCCCTCTCCACAGTTGCGGCCAATCAGCCGACTAACCGACGCTGCCTTCAAGGCTGATCCCCAGCAGCTTTTGCGCTTCTACGGCAAACTCCATCGGCAGTTCGCGGAAGACCTCCTTGCAGAATCCATTCACGATCATGTTGACGGCATCTTCCGTTGAGATGCCGCGCTGCCTCAGATAGAAGATCTGGTCTTCGCCGATTTTAGACGTGGAGGCTTCGTGCTCCACCTGTGCCGTTGGATTGCGAACATCGATGTAGGGAAATGTGTGCGCGCCACACCGGTCTCCGATCAACAGCGAGTCGCACTGAGAGTAGTTCCGCGCCCCGGCGGCGCCGGGATTCATGCGCACCAAACCGCGATAGGTGTTTTGACCACGGCCCGCAGATATTCCCTTCGACACGATGGTGCTGCGCGTATTGCGGCCTATGTGCACCATTTTGGTCCCGGTATCGGCCTGTTGAAGATTGTTGGTTACGGCGACGGAGTAGAACTCGCCAACCGAGTTGTCGCCCATCAGGATGCAGCCGGGATACTTCCAGGTGATTGCAGAACCCGTCTCGACCTGCGTCCAGGTGATTTTGGAGTTGACGCCAACGCATTTGCCCCGCTTGGTCACAAGGTTCAGAATGCCGCCACGCCCATCGCGGTCGCCGGGATACCAGTTCTGCACGGTGGAGTACTTGATTGTGGCGTCGTCGAGCGCCACGAGTTCTACGACGGCAGCATGCAGCTGATTCTCATCGCGCATCGGCGCAGTACAGCCTTCGAGGTAGCTGACGGTGGCGCCGGCATCCGCGATGATCAGCGTCCGCTCGAACTGCCCGGTATTTGCCGCATTGATGCGGAAATACGTCGAGAGCTCCATGGGGCACTGGACGCCCGGCGGAATATAGCAAAAGCTGCCATCGGAGAAGACGGCAGAGTTCAAGGTTGCGTAGAAGTTGTCGGTGTACGGCACCACGCTGCCCAGGTACTGGCGAACCAGGTCCGGGTGGTTCTGCACCGCATCGGAGAACGATCCAAAGATGATGCCGAGCTTTGAAAGCGTTTCGCGGAAGGTTGTGGCTACAGAGACGCTGTCGAATACTGCGTCGACGGCTACATTGGTCAGGCGCTTCTGTTCGTCCAGCGAAATACCGAGCTTGTTGAATGCTTCGCGCACCTCCGGATCGACCTCATCGAGGCTGTTCAACTGCTTCTTTGGCTTTGGGGCTGCGTAGTAGCTTATCGCCTGAAAGTCGATAGCCGGATACCGCAGGTTTGCCCATGTGGCTCGGTTCTCCATCTTCAGCCATGTGCGAAGCGCCTTCAGGCGCCACTCCAGCAGCCACTCCGGCTCCTGCTTCGTCGCGGAGATCCTGCGCACGGTGTCCTCGTTCAGGCCGGGCGGCGCGATCTCGGTATCTACGTCCGTTACAAAGCCGTACTTGTACTCGGCGCCGGCAAGCTGTTCTATCGTATCTGGGGCAGTAGTCATTGCTTCCTCGCAGTCGGCAGCCAGTCGGTACCGCTCATCGGCATAAGCGCTATCGTCGCTCGCGCCTGGTCACCGGCAATCTCTTCCACGGTGAGAAGATGCAGCATCTGCACAATCCGCTCGTTGATCCGCGTCATCGGCGTTCGCACTGTGCAGGTGGTGTATTGCTGGCACAGGTTATCCACCGACTTCAGGCAGTGAACAATCGCCGGCGCGCCGTCAATCGCCTCAATCACGGCGCCAACACTTATCGCGCCGGCGGCGCGGGCCAGGCGGTATCCACCGCTCTTGCCTGCGCTGGAGGTCACGATGCCGGCGCGTGCCAGCCGCTGCAGTATCTTGGCCATCAGTTCGGCCGGAATCTGGTAGCGCTCGGCAATATCCCGCGCCGGCACCGCCTCACTGGGAGGCAGTCCGCGCAAGTCCGACAGGGCGAGAAGCGCATAATCCGTTTTTTTGCTCAGTGTAAGCATCTTGCCGATCTCCGACCAAAACGGTCGCAGTTAATGTACCCGCAATCCGCCGGTCGGGTCAACACCTGTTAGCCGGAGGTGGACCACGGGCGCTCTTTGGGCCGGATACACGGATCGGTCGGCTGCTTCGGCCGCACCGAATCACCGTTGATTACGTTCCATCCGCAGCAGACAACGCCACAAGCTGTGATCCTGAGCAATGCGAACGATCTCTCTGCTCCGACGATCGCGGCATGAAGCGCCGCCCGCGTGGCTGGTTCCGGCTGAACCGGAACCATCAACGGCCTATCCCTCTACGTTGCTTGGGAAGACGACTGGGGGCCCGGATGAGAACGCGATGAGTGGTGACTCACGCGGCGCAGACGCCGCTGTGGTTGGTCGGTGCAGTCGAAAACAACCCGGAACAGAAGCGCATTACACTGCTTGTGTCTCACAAGGAGGTAACCGCAGTTAACGCCATCGGTCAGGTCAACTCCATCGGGCCAATCGATCCGATGCTTCGGCCGCACCATACCGCAGGCGATGACGTTCTATCGCCACCACGAGAATATCCGCGGATACTGCATACGGCGCCATCGCCACTGCCCGTTGATGGCGCGCGCCGGAAAATAGCACGTGTTCCATCCCGCACTCCGGATTACCGCTGAACCTCTTGCAGGTCCTGCTCCGCCATGCCGTGCAGGACCTGGTCGGCGGAGCCTACAGGTGCATCGCGTGTGGCGCTAATCACCGCGCGAAAGTCGGCCGCTGCATCGTGTTGCCGACCCGCCAATGCCAACGCCTCGCCAAGACCCAGGCGCCGCGAAGCATCCGGCCACATCTCGTATTCCGCCGCCGCATCCGTAGCCATCGCGCCCATGTCGTCCGCATAGTAATCATCGAGCATCACGCGGCGCCACGCCTCCGGACCGCGCGACCGGAGATGGGCCATTGAAAGGTCCACCCGGTGAGAAACCTGCAATGCATCGCCGTATCCCCGGTATCGCTGGCCGGCAATCGCGAGAGCCGCAAACAGAATGGCGGCACCGGCGGCGAGCGCGCGGCGCGCCCACGTCCGTGACTGGAGTATTTCTACCATCGGGCCCGTCGCGCGAAGCCCGACGGCGGCGGCCGTAAGCAACACCAGTGCTGTCCCCCACCACGCCACGTTCCAAACTGTGCGGGCAGCCGCAAATACGATCGCGCCCCAGGTGGCAGCGGCGGTGGCGCCACAGACCCACGCGAGGCCCGCGCTGATCGGCGCAACGCGCCGCAGAAGGAAGCCGACCCACCAAACGGCCCCTGCGGAGGCGATGGCCGCCCCGCTGAGCGAACCGTACACCAGCGCGCTGACTTCCCAACCCGCAACGGATGGCGCTCGGCTTAGGACCAGGAGCGGCGAGCCCAGGTGGGCGGTTGAGAAGAACAGCGCCGAGGCGGCTGCCACGCCGAACTTTAGAACGATCGCCGACGATAGACCGGCATACACTGCAATGAACCAGAGGGTAGATGACGGGAGTCCGTTCGGCAGCAACCTGGGCAGTGGTTTACGTGTCCAACCCATCAGACGGCGCCCGCCGGCCTCGGCGCCAACCCCCCGGCTACGCCGGGCGCTGAACCCGGAGGAATATAGGGTCCCGGCGGCCGGTCCGACGGCATCTGGATGCCGATTTTGTGGCCGATCCACGAGACCATACCCCCTCCGTCGCGGATGTCGTCGATGGCCCCCCAAATGGCCAGACCGGCGGCGATTACTATCAAGCCTAAACCTATCTCCGGCAGAGATACACCGACAAGACCTATCGCAATCACCGTCTCCTCGCCGCCGCCGAGGTAGAGCGACGAGCCGAGACCACCCAGGAGAATGCCGCCTATTTCTTGCGGGCCGCCAAAATGCCCGCTCGGATCCACGAAGTCGTTCGGTTCACCGCCGCAGTACGCGTACGGAATCTGGTCCAGCATGCTGTCGCGGCTGGCGAACCTCCCAACCTGCGGGTCGTAATACCTGGCGCCTACATGCTGTAGCCCCGCGTCGCCGTTGCTCTGGTAGGCCCAGTCGGCAGCGAAGTTGTACAGGCTGGAAGTTGAGCCACTGCTCGCGATCGTGTTTCCAAACGCATCGAAATCCTGCGTCGCCGTGGCTGTGCCGGAGCTGTTGGTTGCGGCGCGGGCGGAGCCCAGCCCATCGAAGGCCGGGTACTCGCCGTTACGGCGCAGCAGGTCGTTACCAAGGGTGTAAGCCGCCGTGGACGTGCTGCCCTGCGTCTCCGTCACCGGCGCGCCGCCTGCGTACTGCGTGGAGGTGGTGGTACCCGAGGCCGTGCGGCTCACGCGCCGGCCCAGAGCGTCATAGCCGAAACCGGTCGCCGCCGTACCCTGCGTGATCGACTTGAGCTGGCCGTCGTAATCGAAGGCGAGGGTGTACGCCGTGCCGGCCAGCGTGCGGCCGGTCTGCTCGCCATTGGCGTTGTACGAATAGCTGTTCGCGAATCCCCCGCTGGTGGCCGTAAGCTCATCGTCGTTATCCATCGTGAAGCTCGTAGAGGTGCTTCCCACCGTCTCGCCGGTGCGGTTTCCTACCGGGTCCAGGGTGTACGAAATCGAAACCAACGTAATCATAATCTAACAGAACAAGCCTGTCAGGGATTATACAAACTTTCTTGGAAAATGTTCGCACGCACCCTGCACTCAAAAGGTAAAGCGAGCTTTTTGGGCCGGAAAGTTCCATTCGGGCGGCTCTTTTTTGGATTGTTTTTCACGTTTAAGGCTGGAAAGGCATGGCGGCGAGCGCCGGCAGAGACATCGACTGCTGTTCCTTCGGACTCGCTCATGATAACGAGTCGCTGGTTGGCGGCAGAGCGGAGCGGGGCGACGCCCTCTGCGCGGCACCAACATCGCTGCAGCCGGTTGGACGAGATGGGAACTCCAGCAAGGACCCGCGCCGCAATGACACTCGACGCAGAACTGGCGGCGGAGCCCGAGCCATCACTTTTTATCCTTCGGCTTCGCTCAGGGCAGGTCCCTCGACTTCACTCAAGATGGCGACAGGAAGCCGGGATGGCCGAGCGACCTTCGATGTCTTCGCGGCGCGGGCAGCCCTCGCCTTCCGGATTCAACGGTGAATTGCAAGTGATTGGTTGGTGGCAGGCGGTCACGGCACCGGTGGCCGCTTGTCACCAGACATACCAGCGTACGGGCGGCCGATCCGTCACGGGATGAGCAGCACCTTTATGCTGGACGCACCGGAATGAACCAGTTCAAGGCCTTCCTGAAAGCCATCCAGCGGCAGCTGGTGCGTAACGATACCATCCACGTTCAGCAGGCCGCGCACAAGATAGTCGATAACGATCGGATAGCAGCCGGGGCCCAGGTGCGCGCCGTAGATATTCAACTCCTTGCTGTCACCGATAATCGTCCAGTCGGTGGTTGTGGGCTCCTTCATTACTGAGAACTCCACAAAGTTGCCACCTTTCCTGATGGCGTACAGCCCCTGGTTGACGGCATCGGGAAAGCCGGTCGCCTCGATGTAGACGTCGCAGCCATGTCCGCCGGTCATCGCGCGGATCGCCGCCACCACGTCCTGATCGTCTGGATTGAGCGTCTCATCGGCGCCAAGTTCACGTGCAAGATCGAGCCGGGCGCTGTTTCGGTCGATCACCACCAGCTTGCCGGGATTCTTCAGCCTTGCGCACGCCACCATGCCCAGGCCTAACGTACCGGCGCCGGCGATTACGGCAACGTCGCCAAACTGCATCTGGGCGCGCTCGACAGCCCGCATCGAGCAGGCGAGCGGTTCAATGAGCGCCGCTTTCTGCACGGGAAGATCGACCGGCACCCTGTAGTTCAGTCCGTTTGCGGGAAAGACCATGTACTCGGCCATGCCACCCTGCACGCTCCGGTGAAAGCCGTAGATGTCGTTCACCTCGCAGAGCCAGTACTGGCCCCGCCGGCAGTAGAAGCAGGCGTTACACGGAACGATCTGCTCCGAAATTGCGCGGTCGCCCAGCGCGAGGCCATACTTTTCGCCGGCGCCATCCCCCAGGGCCACCACGGTGCCGATGAACTCATGCCCGGGTGTGACCGGCGCCTGCACATAGGCGGGGCGGTTCGCGTCGCCCCAGAAGAGTGGAGCGCCGATCCAGCACTTGATGTCGGAAGCGCAGATGCCGCAAGCATCCACCCGGATCACCACCTCACCCGGGCCGGCGGCCGGCACCGGGATCCGCTCCTTTCGATAGTCCCTCGGACCATGGCACCGTATTCCGTCCATCGTTTGCGGCAGGTTTGCCTCTGCGGTCGTCATCACGAGCCCTCCTCGCGGCGCGCCCGGCGCCGTTGGTGCAATGCCGGTGAGTAAGTGCTTAACGCGCGCCTGTAAACAGCCACGGTTCGCTCGGCTGTTTTTGCCCACGAGTGGTCTGCAGCATAAGCGGCGGCCTCCCGGCCAAGTTCCGCCCGCCGCGGGCCATCTGCCAGTAACTGCCGAAGGTGAAGCACCAGGTCGCGCCTATCACCATTGCGGAACAGTTGAAGGCATGGCCGGCGACCAAACGCCTCCTTGAAGCAGTCCAGGTCTGACGCCAGGATCGGCCGGCCATGACTCATAGGCAGCATCACAGAATAGCTGCCGGTCGCTTCGGTATGCGGAGCCAGCGCCAGATCGCTGGCCTCCATAGCGGCGGCTACCTCTTCATCGGAGAGGTAACCCGTAATGACTACGCGCTCCGAGAGGCCCAACTCGTGCATCTGCTGTTCCAGGCGTCGCCGGTATGGCTCCATATCGGCCGTTCGTGCCCCGCCGGCGATGACCAGCACGACCTCCGGTGACAAACTCCCGAGCACATCGAACATAAGCTCATAGCCCTTGTTCGGTGCGATGTAGCCGAACACCGTCAGCGTGGTTTTACCATCCAGACCGAAGCGCCTGCGGAATCCGGCTCCGCCGTCCGGCACGGGAGTAGCGGCCGGTACCCCGGTTGGAATTGTAATGACATACCGAGGATCGACGCCTCGCCCGATCAGTTCCGTTCTGGCCGCTTCGGTATGAACAATCGTGACGGCCGTGGCGAACGGCGCGGCATCCACGCTGTCGCGGTAACGCCGCGAAGCGATGAGCAGCCGCTTTACCAGCCACTTGTGCGGGCGGCGTTCCGTGGGCAAGCGCAGTAGTTGAGCCAGCGAAAAGGTGGTGTGCGCCGTAAGTACGATAGGCTTGGAAATGAGATACCGCAGCTCCCACCATGCAGAGGCGCGCGGCATCACTCCGCCCCAAAAGCTGTGTTCGTGCTGAACGTGCACCAGATCAATATCGCCCGCGTTGAGGCTTTTCGCCTGCTCCACGTAGTGCTCGGTAGGCTGCCGGCCCACCGTGATCGGGATCGTCTCGACCTCGATCCCGGGAAGTCGGTCAAGCGCACGCGTAAGCTCACGCGTGTACGCCGCGACGCCGCATCGGTCACCGATAGTGGTTAGCATCGCCACTCTCATTGGACTATTCCAACTCCCACCGATCTACCGGATCATGCGAGCGCGGCGCAACTGCCGCTTCACCCAGACGCCGAGATGCAACAGACTATTACGTGCGGAGCCGATGAGAATGACGCACTCGATGGCGCATTGCGCGGGCAATCCTCCTGTTTTGCGCCAATAGGTTCGTGCACTGCGATAAAGAACCTGCGTCATACGGCGGCTGTCGCGCTTTACACTGGCCATCCAGTGGTGCTTCACGCGCGCCGCCGGCAGGTACTGCACGCGGAAACCGGCTTTTCGTATGCGCCAGCACCACTCCGTCTCTTCATAGAACATGAAGAACTCCTCGCTCATGAACCCAACGCGGTCGGTAACGTCGCGCCGGAGCATCAGGCACGCGCCGGATACTTCGTCTACGTCGGCAGGAACGGCAAAGTCCTCCCGACCATATTCCAGCCGCCGATCAAACGCCCTGCGGCTCAGGGCAGCAAGGCCGGCATGGCCAAGGAATTCACGCCACACGGTTGGGAAACGCCGTCCATTCCGCTGCAGCGATCCATCGGTGTTCAGCAGCATCGGGCCAACCGCGCCGATAGTGTTATCGGCTCTCAACGCGCTCACCATCAGCGCCAGCGAGCCCGGCTCCGGCTCCGTGTCGGGATTCAGGATCAATAGCACCTGGCCCGAGGCTCGGCGTAAAGCCTGGTTGTTGGCCTTTGTAAACCCGGCGTTCTCAGCATTTGCAATGAGATGCACGGCCGGAAACTCCGCGGCCACCATTTCCTGACTCCCGTCGTGAGACGCATTGTCAACCACCCAGGCATCCCACACGAGAGGCGTGCAGGCAGCCGGCAGCGACGCAAGGCAGGCTCGGAGCAGGTCGACGGTGTTGTAGCTGACGACCACAATCGACAGATCGAGCTCTATCCCGCCGGCGCGATTCCCGTCTATCTCGTCTCCGAGGTCTGCCAACAACATCGCCTCAGACCGGCGCCGGGTAGCGCGCAAGCACCACCGCGCGGCGCACCTTGAGCGTCGGCGTCAGTTCGCCGGTCTCAATCGAGAAGGGAGCATCGGCAACGACGAAGGCACGTACCTTTTCATAGTCGGCCAGCCCGGCGGTAAGACGGTCGATCTCCTGCCGAAGCATCGTGCGCACGGCGACCTCGGCGACGAGCTCCGCGGCGCTCTGTGATGACATGCCGTGGCCTGCCGCCCAAAGTGTCAGCTTGTCGAACTCGGGCACTATTACCGCGGAAATCGTGGAGGCACCGTCACCGATCAAAACCGCCTCTGCAATGAACGGACTGGCCTTAAGCGCGTTTTCGATGGGCTGTGGCGCCACCTTCTTTCCGTTTGACAGGACGATGATGTCCTTCTTCCGATCCGTGATACGCAGCGCGCCGTCCGCATCCAGTTCGCCAACGTCGCCGGTGCGAAGCCATCCGTCCGCGTCAATCGCCTCATGCGTGGCTTCCGGGCGACGCCAGTAGCCATCCATTTTGCCCACGCCGCGCATGCAGATTTCACCGTCGTCAGCCAGCTTCAGCTCAACACCCGGCAGTGGTGGACCTACCGTGCCCGTCCGTTGACGTCCCGGTCGGTTGATGCTGATGATACCGGCTTCCGAAAGGCCATATCCCTCCAGGATTGGCAACCCCATCGAGAGCAGGAACATTCCCGTGTGTGCGTCCAGCGGCGCGCCGCCCGACACGATGTACCGGATGCGCCCGCCAGTCGCGCGCGCGCGAAGTTTGCGCAGAGCCACACGGTCGGCTATACGGAACAGGATTCGACGGACTCCGGCCGGTTCATGTCCGTTGCTGCGCACGTTTGCAACCGCCGCTCCCTCGCGCAATGACCAGATCACAAGTTCCCGTGGCATACGCGGAAGCGCGTCAATCCCGGAGCGCAGTTTGGCGCTCATTGCCTCCAGCAGCCGCGGTACACAGAGCATCACAGTTGGCTGCAACGTCTGTATCTCACGCGCCAAGGTGGCGAGCCCCTGGGAGTAGACGATCTGGGCGCCGCTCAGCAGCGGCAAGTAGTGGCCGCCAACGCGCTCGGTTATGTGGCTGAGCGGCAGGAACGAGAGGAAGAGGTCCCCGGGCCCAATTGTGGCTATTCGCTCCTCCGGCACCGCAAGCGGAGCATGGAGCATCGCGCGTTGGCTCAGAATAGCTCCCTTGGGCTCTCCGGTGGTTCCGCTGGTGTAGATTAGCGTCGCTGTGTCGGTTGGAGCTACGGCGTGCTGTGCATCGATCAACCTTTCGGCGACAGCGCTTGTCGCCAGCGCCAGGAACGACTCGAAACTCTGCAGTCCCGGCTTGGCGTCGTCAGCCGTATCCAGGTCGAATGCAATACAGTGCAAGCGGTCGCCAACCAGGCGGGCTATCTCTCCGAGCTTCTTCCGCTGGCTGGGGTACGAAAGAAACAACAGCCATACGCCTGCGTCGTTCACAATCTCTGCAATTTGCTGGGCAGGCAGAGATGCGTAGGGCCCGACGACTATCGCGCCGATAGACTGCGCGGCAAGGTCGATCACGGCCCACTCGACGCGATTCTCTGCAAGTATGCCAACGCGATCACCACGCGATATCCCCGCTTCCAGAAGCGCGGAGGCTGCAGTCCGCACGTGGCCGTCCAGATCGCGGTACGTCCATACGGTATAGGCCGGCGCCTTCGTTTCCTTGAACGATACTGCCGGTTCGGCCGGATACCGAGCTACGATCTGTTGGAAAGTGCTATAGAGAGTTTCGCCGGCCATTGCCACCTCCCAGACAGCATGGCGCTGGCAACTCCGACCGAGTTCCCGAGCAGTATGTGGCGCGATACTCGCGCCGGCCGAGCGGAACCGTACGGCCCATCAATTTGGCGGCTGCACAGCAGTACCGCCGGAGGGGTTGCGCCCGCCTGCAGGTGAACCAACGTCGGCGCCTGGTGAACTGGGCGCCGCCTGACTGCCATCCGGCGGTGCGTTACCCGACGGCGGCGCTGCGCCGGCGGGTGGCGTCGCGGCGGAGCTGCCCGTCGAACCACTGGCCGACGCCGGGTAGTTGACCGGCATCCGCAGGCGGTCCGTTGCGGCGATACGGACGCCATCTTTGTAGATGGCGCCTCGTACAAACACGGGACCTGCAACACCCTCGGGCAACCCCGTTACCGGCAGGTCGAGGGGAATATCGAATGATTCGCGATCCTGCTGTGGCGTATAGGTCTGAAAGACGCAGAGCTGCGGTGTCGGCTGGTTCGGTTGCCCCACGGCGCCAGGCACCGGTACGGGTTGACCATCTGCCGTGTAGAACAGCAGCGTAATGCGCACCTGCTTGCCCGTGAGGTTGACAAGAGTGCCGGCACAGCCGAAGCGGAGCCGCATGCCGCCGTCCCGGCCCGCACCTATTCCGGTAAATGATACGGCCTCCACGGAACTCGCCGCTGTTTGGCCGATGATAGCTCCTGCGGCGGTTCGCTGTGGGCGGGCGACCGGCGCTGGTGAGGTTGCGCCGGGAGTGGGGAGTTGGTTCGTCGCTGTGCCAGTGGCGGCCCGTGGCGCAGGGTGCTTTCTATCCACCGTCGTTCGAAGAATGAACGCTCCAAGTCCCAGAATGACGGCGATCGAAACTCCGGCGATGGACCTCTGCACGCTGCGCGGTAAACGGGCTCCGGTCTTCGTTCCCGCAGAAGAGGGCAGCACAGTCCGAGCGTTGGCCTCGCCTGCAGAGCCTGGCGCGGAGCCGCCCGACGGCGACTGCAATCGCGCAGAAGGACCTGCGTGTGGCGCAAGCTCCGCCGCCTCCACGCCCAGGCTGGTGAGCTGTTGTGATACGGAACTCGGCGGCAGGATCGACATGACGTAGGCCAGCGCCTGCGAAACCTCCGCGGCGGACTGATACCGGGCCTCCGGGCTCGCCTGAACGCATCGCGCCACTACTGCATCCAGTTCCGGCGGCACGGCGCGGTTGGTATCGGAAGCCGCTGGAAACCGGAATGGCTCCTTTGAGGGATCGCGGCCCGTGAGCATGTTGTGCAGCGTTGCGCCAAGCGAGTAGATATCGGAACGCACGTCGGTTTGCCGCGAGCCAAACTGTTCCGGCGGCGAATACCCCACGCTGCCAAGCACCGATGTGTCCTGCCTTAGCCCGGGCTGGAATTGCCGCGCGATGCCGAAGTCGATGAGGCGGACTGTGCCATCCGCCTGCAGCATCACATTCGCCGGTTTCAGATCGCGGAAGATCACGGGAGGAACCTGCGCATGCAGGTAGCCAAGCACGTCGGCAAGCTGCACCGAGCACTGCACGGCAGCGGTAACCGGAAAGTGGCCAACCGCGAACGACCGCATCGTGGTTTCAATGGTCGCCCCGACGATCCGCTCCATAACCAGATAGAAGCGGCGGCCCTCGGCGAATGCGTCACTCACTCCCGGCAGGTTGGGATGCTGCAGCCGAACCAGCATCCGTGCTTCCTGTTCGCACCCCGCCAACGCATCGTCCAGGTCCAGGCTGGGCGTATCCGGGATGTTCACTTCCTTGACGGCAACCTGAGCGCCGAGCCTGACGTGCTCGGCCAGATATACCGTCCCCATTCCGCCACGACCCAAAACACCCAGGATTTTGTACCGCCCATTGAGCAGTACGCCGGCCTCGAGAGAGTTTGACAACGTTAAGCGTTCCCGACGCCGACGCTATCGCCGGCTATTCTCTTACGATATCCACGGCCCAGTCACCACTGCCTGGTGCACGAAATACTTCCGGCCGGCCGCCAGGCACGGTGGTCTCCAGACCCCAGGTTCCCAGCTGAGGCTGAAACCAACGCACGCGCAGTGTACCCGCCGCCTCCAGCATATCAAGTTCCACGCTGCCGCCAAGCGGTAAATACGCCGCCACCTCCAGCCCGGTGTTCGCCAGAACAACCGGCGGCAGAACCGATGACGGCGCGTGGTCGGCAGTCGCGGGACGTACCAGGAGGTTCGGCTCGGGCTGCATATGGTTCAGGTCGGTTCCCGCCAGGAATCTGGAGCACGCGCTCGCCATCTCCAGTGCGGCGCTATCTCCGCTCTCCGAAGAGATCACGGGGAATGGCGCCGCGCCGTGAAAGGCGATAGACCAGTAGAGCGGCCGAATGCCATCCATGGCAGCGCTGTTATCGCCACTCTGGAGCGGCAGCGCTACAAGGGTCGGGTGCGCCTCCGCACCGGAAGTGAGTTCCGTCACTCGTCCACTATAAACCTCAAATGCCTCGGCGGGCGTGTTCGTAGTAGCTTGAGGGAGCGATGTGATAGCGAAGGGGTGTGGAAACGCCTGTTGAGAGGCTGCGGTCTCAGCAAGGCTGAGCGCCGTACGGTGGCCGGCGCCGGTTCCATCCGTGCGTAGAACCCAGCATACGTCGAAGGCGCCGTACCGGCTGACCATGTACAGGAAGCGCCGGCGGAAGTTTGCCAACGTTGTGGCATCCGCATCCGCAGGTACATCAAACGCCAGCGATATCACCAACCCGTTTGCTGCACAGATTTCCGCCCGACGATCCAGCTCGGCGAAGGCTGCCACGTCGGGTGTCGCACTCTTGTGCCATAGAGGTGGCAATCCAGCTTCAATCAGATCTGGTTTCGACCCGCCAACTGCCATCAGCCAGTTGAAACCCTCGCCGGCCAGGGAGTGCACCTCGTTTGTAAAGGCGACCAAGGTTGACGTCACGGAACCGCCGGATGATTGAACTGCAACGGGCCTCGGCAGCCAGAAGGCGCCATCGGCGGTCTGGAACTGCTGCGGAGAAAATACCGGGTTCTGTGGCTCGATATAACCGTGCCGATCTTTGGCCGAGGAGGTACACGGCAGCGTACCCGAGACGCCGTTGAGCCCACTGTCGTAACTGGATGTTGTGTATGACCAGACGCCGGTTATGGAGGGCACGAATCGAAATGCCCAGGAGTCGCCTCCCTTCCAGAACCCCTGCAGCCGGATCGTGGCGCCGTCCGGGCGCGTCAGACGTATCCAGAGAAACGGAGTGCTCTCCGCCGTAGGTACATGTGACGATGCAAGGCGAACTTCGCATACTGACCACCGGGATATCTGCTGGTCGGCAACGCCCGCGCCGGAATCACTGACCGTGTCAAACTGTACGGGTGCGCCGTAGTCGGCGGTGTAGAGCTGCGCATCGCCCAGGTCGATGGCGTACCCTCGCGTCGAGTTGCTGTACATCACGAGATACCAGGTGCGCCCGTCCGGCGTAGTTGCTATGCAATGCAACTCCATCCAGCCGTTTTGCTGCCAGCCGTTGGCGCCGCCAACCACCACGTCGGAAAGTGGCGTGATTTTAACCTGGTTGAGCGTGGCTGCGGGAGGACCCGACGGCGTGGATGGGTTTGGCGTGACCTCGTTCTCCACAGATGTGTAGAGCGGCAGCGCAGCCAGCGTACCGCCGGACGAGGCAATGTTCGCATAGGTGAAGTGATCGCCGAGATACTGTGGAGGCGCCGCGAGCGCCACCGTCTGACGCGTGTGCTCTCCGTGTGCCGCTGCCGGATCGAACTGGTAGCTGCCCGTGAGAAGCACAGCTGTAACGTCTGCATGTGGGTAGCGGTAGAGCCAGCACCAGAAGCTGTTGCCGGTTTTGCCAAGATAGAGCCACAATATGACGGCTGACGTAGAGTTGCGTGCCAGGAACCATGCCAAATATGGCTCGGCGGCAGACGGTCCCTTGTCGACATGCAAGAAGGTAAGGCTGAGCGCGCTCTCTACTTGTCCGTCGGAGTGGAGCAGATCGCACTCCCCCACGCCTCCGCGCCAAACGATTTTCAGGCCGTCGCCGCTGCCGGCAACGCTGCAGGCGCCAGGCTGAGCTTTGAGGCCGGCCGCCGCGAGCATGCAGACCAGAACCGCGGCGACGGCCGACGTTGGCCGAACCAAAGCCCGGATGCGCGCCAGCTTTTTCATCATGCACCGAAGTTTACGCCTCAAGCTGTTCTCCTTTTTGGGACTTGCCACGTGGATGAGCGTGGCGTTGTGCTGCGCGTGCGCCGGCGGTCAGGGCGCTGCGCCCGAAGTCGTCTCCACCGCATTGTCGAACGGCATGCGGATTGATTGTGTCGAGCGCCAGAATGAACCAATAGTGGCTATAGACCTGTGGATCCGCGCAGGCTCGCGGGAGGAAACGCGTTCCGATGCCGGCTCGGCGCACTTCGTGGAGCATGTTGTTTTCGACGGAACCGGAGATCGGCCCGGATCCCAGTGCGACTCGCAGGTGGAGGCTGTGGGCTGCTCGCTTACCGGCGCCACACTGCCCGACGGAGTTCACTTCTTTGGCGTCGCGCCAGCCGGGTCCGTACCCACGGTTCTGCAGGTGCTCTCCGATATCGTACAACATGCCACCGCTTCCCAGGAGGCCGTAGACCGGGAACGCCAGGTGATTCTGAACGAACTCGCCCTGAGAGATATCGACCCCGTTCAGCGACTTACTGCCCGGTTGTTCCGCGACGCTTTTGGCCACCAACCATACAGCCGGTCGCCCGGCGGTGAACCCGCCGATATCCGGCTGCGTGGGCGCGACACAATCGCGGCCTTTTACCATCAGTTTTACCAGCCGGGACGAGCGGTTCTGGTACTGGTGGGTGATATCCAGCCTGCTGTCGCAGCCGCGGCCGCTGCGCCATTCGCCAGCTGGAAATCCACGGCAGCACCGGCGGGACCAGGCGTCTCGATTCCACTTCCCGCTCCCGCCGGCTCGCCGGCATTTGACTCCGGCGAGCAGCTTGTAGGTGTCGCCTGGCCGGCGCCCGCCCAGGCCAGGCTCCGAACCGCTGCCGCAGCACGCGCCAGCGCAGTCTGGCTGGAGCATCGCATCAGGTCGACCCCCGGCGTCACGGCGCGGCACGTGATCGCGGTTGTTATCCCCCGCGAACAGTCGAGCCTGCTGATCTGCACGGCTATGACAGCCAACTCGACAAGTGCAGCAGCGTTTGTTGCCGCGGCAGAACACGCTGCGGCCGACCTTGCTGCAACGCCTCCCGAACCAAAGCAGGTGTTGGCCTGCTCGGCGGCCGTACTTGGTAACGACCTCTTCACCGATGAGACGGATGTTGGGCTGGCGCACACGATCGGCCTCGCCGAGGTTACAGGCGGCGCTTTGCCTCAAGAGGAGACCGGCCTGGAAACCCATGTCGATGGCCCAGCAATGCAGCAGTTTGCACGCGCCTATTTGTTGCGGAAGCCCTGGGTAGCCACCGCTGAACGGAGCACGCGCTGAACTGTAGGATCCGTGTAGCGACAGTAGCCGTGCTACTCCTGGCCGCGCGGGCAACCGCGGCGCCGCCAGCCGACCCTTCAGTGCACATGTTCGCACTCCCCGATGGTGTCCGCATACTGCTGCGGCCCGACCCGGCTGCGTCCGGGGTCGGAATCGCTTTGCTGGTTCGTACCGGCGCTCCGCGCACTGCCGCGCAAGCCGCCACGGCCGCGGTCGTAGCCCGTGGGTTATTGTATGGCAGTGTGAATGCATCGTACGATGAGTTTGCGCGCGGAATGCACGAGGTTGGGGGCTCTGTGCGCACTGTAGTTGGTTACGACTTTGCCGGCGTGGAGCTGCTCACGGGCAAGTCGCAGCTTCCGGACGCCATCTACCTGCTATGCGAAGCGGTGAAGAATGCCCGATTCACCAACAGAACAATCTCTCGAGTTGTGGCGGCGGAGGGTATGCCGCCGGTTTCGCCCGATCCACTTGGCGACCTGTTCCGCGTGACCACCGACGTACACATAGACCGCACGGCGCTGGCAGCGGTTACGCCCGCCGCAGCCGAACTCTGGTTTGAGCGCCGATACGCCGCAGCCCGGACCGTGATCTGCCTCTGCGGCGATTTTGACGAGGCCGTTGTCAAGGGACTGCTTGCTGACCGCCTGTACGACTTCTTGCGCCCGGCTGCAGCCATACCGGACTCGCCCGCTTCGCCCCAGCAGACTCCGGCCGTCCGCCGGATCGCAGACCACTCCAACGCCTCGGGCGCGGCCGCGACGGTAGAGTCCGCAATAACGCCAAACTGCTCGTTTGCGGATCTGCTGGCTCTTGCGGCGCTCCTTGGTGAGGGCCACACCAGCCGCATGTATGCCGACATAAGAACTGACAAAGGCCTGGCTTACGCGGTGGGCGCGTCCGCTGACCTTCCTTTGGGGCGCCCGCTCACGGTGTGGGCCATTTCCGGCGTGCCGGGGACGTCAAAGGTCCTCGGCGCAGCACTCCGCGCCGGGGTGAGCGCCGCTGCAGCGGGGAGTTTTACCGATGCCGAGGTGCGGCGTGCATGCGCGATTGCGATGACCCAGTGGTACGTCGGTCACCAACGGGCGGCCGATCACGCCTGGTGGCTTGCGTGGCTGGAAGCCTTTGGTGGCGGATACACCATGGATGAGAAGATTCCGCAAGAACTGCGGGCAATAACGCGCCGCGAACTCGAAACGGCGGCTCAGAGCACGCTTGTCCATTGCCGGGTGGTAGAACTGGAACCCGCGCCGCCCGCTCCGGGCACAGATCCGACGGCCCCGTGATTGCAACTGCAGAATACGTGTAGACTTATGTCGATGTTAATCGACGTCTCAAGTGGTACCATATAGGCCGCTGGTCTCGCTGCAGGCCATCTTGTCCCTCGCATTGCCACCGGAAACCGCTATGCCGAAATCGCCAGTTAACGCCCGGCCGCCTCGCCAGGGTGCAAAGGTGCCCGTTAGCGAGCGCACCATTGCACCGGTCCCAGAACTCGCGCCATCGCACAATATGATCCGCGTTCGTGGCGCCCGCCAGAACAACCTGAAGAACATCGACATTGACATTCCGCGCGACAAAATGGTGGTTATCACCGGCCTGAGCGGATCGGGCAAGTCATCGCTGGCATTCGATACACTCTATGCCGAAGGCCAGCGGCGGTACGTGGAGAGCCTTTCCGCGTACGCACGGCAGTTCCTCGGCCAGCACGACAAGCCCGACGTCGATCAGATCGACGGCCTGAGCCCCGCCGTTTCGATCGACCAGAAATCCACCAGCCGCAATCCCCGTTCGACGGTGGGCACGGTAACCGAGATTTACGACTACCTGAGGTTACTTTACGCCCGCGTTGGTATTCCGCACGACCCTCGCACGGGCGAGCGACTTACTCGCCAGTCAATTGAGGAGATGGTCGATCGTATCCTGAGCCTACCTGAGGAGTCACGCGTGCTCGTGCTGGCGCCGATCGTAGTTGGCCGAAAGGGCGAATACCGCAGCGAGATGGAGGAGCTCCTGCAGGCAGGTTATGTTCGGGCACGCGTCGACGGCGTGATCATGGATTTGAGTGAGCAGGTTCCGGTGCTTGAGCGCTACAAGCAGCACACCATCGAGTCGGTCATTGATCGGCTGGTCATCCAAAGCGGCCTGCAAACACGGGTTACCGACGCGATGGAGCAGGCTCTAAAGCTTGGTAAGGGCCGCGCCACCGCGCTCGTGGTGAAGGATGGCAAACCCGAGACGGAACTCCGCTTTAACGACAGTTTTTCGACAGAAGATGGTGAGTTCAACCTTGACGATCTTGAACCGCGCCTGTTCTCGTTCAACTCGCCGTATGGCGCCTGCCCGGACTGCCACGGTTTGGGAACGCGAGCCGAATTCGACCCGGTGCTGATCGCCCCCGATCGCACGCGGTCTATTGCGAATGGCGCTCTGCGCCCATTTACGGCAAAATCGGGACCGCAGACGATGCACCGTTATACCGAGGGTATGTTCAACGCGGTGGCTCACCGGCTCGGGTTTACCGTAAACACCCCGATTGAAGACCTCTCGGAGTTGCAGATGGAGGGCCTGATGCGCGGTGTTGCGGGCACCATCACCATCGAATTCAGGAGCAGCTCCGGCCGTCAGCGCAGCTTCACGTCACCGTATGTGGGGCTGATCCGCATGCTGGAGAAGCGACTCTCGGATACCGGCAGCGAGATGATCCGCGAGGAGCTACGACAGTATCAAAGCGAACGCCCCTGCCCCGCCTGCGGCGGCAAACGGCTTAAGCCGGCCGCCGCCGCGGTCACGGTTGGTGACCGCAACATCTCGGACCTTTGCTGCTTGTCGCTGGACCGGCTTGCTCGATTCTTTGAGGGCCTGGAGCTATCGCCACGCGACCAGTTGGTGGCGCGCCAGGTGATTAAGGAGATCCGAGCACGGCTGGGCTTTCTGCTGAACGTCGGACTCGGTTACCTAACACTGAACCGCGGCGCCGCCACGCTGGCCGGTGGCGAAGCGCAGAGGATTCGGCTCGCGACCCAGATCGGTTCCGGATTGATGGGTGTACTCTACATCCTCGATGAACCCAGCATCGGTTTGCACCAGCGCGACAACACCCGGCTTCTTCAGACGCTGGAGCGCCTGCGCGAGCTCGGCAATACGATCCTGGTGGTGGAGCATGACCAGGAGACGATGGAGCGTGCCGACTGGATCGTGGATATTGGCCCCGGCGCCGGAGAACACGGCGGATATGTGGTTGCTGAGGGGCATGTTGACGCGATTAAGGCCAACACGGCAAGTATCACCGGTGACTACCTGAGTGGCCGCCGCGCAATCCCGATTCCGTCCGAACGACGGATGCCGGACGGACGATTCCTCACACTGACCGGCGCCCGGGCGCACAACCTCAAGTCCGTAACCCTGCGCATACCTCTTGGGCTGTTCGTGTCCGTGACCGGTGTTTCCGGTTCCGGCAAGTCATCGTTAATACAGGAGACGCTCTACCCACTGCTGATGCACCGCCTGTACGGCTCGTACGGCGTATGGGGCCCGCACGACTCCGTGGAGGGAATCGACGCGATTGACAAGGTGATCGATATTGATCAGTCTCCGATCGGGCGGACACCGCGTTCTAATCCGGCCACGTACACAGGAGTCTTCGATCTGATTCGCGACCTGTTTGCGCGTACGCAGGACGCAAGGATCCGGGGCTATTCGCCCGGCCGGTTCTCGTTCAATGTTGCCGGCGGGCGATGCGAGCAGTGCAAAGGCGATGGCATTATTCGTATCGAGATGCACTTTCTGCCGGACGTGTACGTTCCTTGCGAGGTGTGCCACGGACGGCGATACAACCGGGAAACGCTGGAAGTGAAGTACAACGGCAAGTCGATTGCCGACGTGCTGGAATTGACCGTGAGCGAGGCCGTTTTGTTTTTCGGGGCGGTACCGAGGATCGCGCGCAAGTTTCAGACGCTTCACGACGTGGGACTGGACTATATCCGTCTCGGACAGCCGGCAACGACACTCTCCGGTGGTGAGGCACAGCGCGTAAAGCTAGCGAGTGAACTCGCGCGTCGCAGCACCGGCAGCACACTCTACATCCTGGATGAGCCCACCACCGGACTGCATTTTGCCGACGTGGAGAAGCTGATTGGTGTGCTCAACCGCCTGGTTTCGGCGGGCAATACGGTGCTGGTGATCGAGCACAACCTCGACGTGATCAAGACTGCCGACTGGATCATCGACATGGGTCCGGAAGGCGGCGACGCCGGCGGAGAAATCATCGCCCAAGGAACACCCGAAACCGTGGCCGGTGTGGCCGCCAGCCATACCGGACGCTATCTAAAGGCGTTGCTGTCGGGTGCTAGTCGCGACCGTTGACGATGCGGCGCACTTTGCCGAAAGCCTCGGCGACGTCATCCATGTTTTGCAGGGGACCAAGCAGGTTATGCTGCGTGATCCAGATTGTATCACGGCAGACCGTTTCGCACGCGGGTAAGCGCATTGCCGGATAGTCGATTCGACGACCCAGCTTGCACCAAGCTCCGTCGCGTTCGGCATACCGCCGGAATATCTCCTCGCGGTAGAGCGGCACATAGCTCATGGAGCAAGGAATGCCTTCGGCGCAGAGAGCCTTAACCAGCCAGTCCAATGGCTTGCCGCCGAACTCCTCAGCCTGGTAACGCAGCGTGATCAGGTGCCGCGCATGCGACGTGATCCGATCGTCCTCGGATGGCAGGAGTATCCCGGGCACATCTGCGAGCAGCTTGTGCAGGTATTCGCTGCTCAGCGAGCGACAGACCATTTGCTCGGGCAACCGCTGGAGCTGCACGCGAAGCACGGCAGCCTGCCATTCCGTCATGCGGAAGTTGCTGCCCAGCACGTGGTGCTCGTACCACCGTCCATCGCGTACACGACCAACGTTCATCACCGACCATGCCTTGTCGCCCAGGCGTGCATCGGTGCTTACGATCATTCCTCCCTCACCGCCGTTCAGGTTTTTGCTTGCCTGAAAACTGAACGTGCCGAGGTCACCCAGGCTGCCGACGCCCTTACCGCGCCACGCCGCGCCATGTGCCTGCGCGGCGTCCTCGATGACGGCCAACCCGTGACGCGTTGCGATGGCGCATATTGCATCCATATCCGCGGGTCGGCCGCCAATGTGGACCGGAATGATCGCACGGGTCTTGGGAGTAACCGCGGCTTCGACGCTTGCGGCGTCGATGTTGAAGGTATCGGGCTGAATGTCAGCGAAGACCGGTACGGCGCCGGCCGCCAGTACGGCGCTGGCTGTCGCGACGAAGGTGTAGGCCGGTACGATCACCTCATCCTCGCAGCCGATATCGAGCGCTCGGAGTGCAATCTCGAGGGCGGCGCTGCCGGTTGTGCACGTAACGCCGCAGGTGCAGTTCTGCAGCGCAGCAAACTCCTTTTCGAAGGTGACGCATTGGTCGCCTTCCACATACCACCAGCGGCCACTCTTCAGAACCCGCTCCAGCGCCGCCTGCTCGCGTTCGTCGTACACCGGCCACTGCGGCCACGGCCGTTTCTGAATGTCGCGAACCGGGGTACCGCCGTCTATGGCAAGCCTGCCAACCGAGCTCACGGCCATGGTGTTCTCCCATGCTCGACGCGTCGCGCCGGTGCGGTCACACTGTCAACTACGCGTGTGGGCGGCGCTATTCCTGCCCGTTCGTCACCGGTGCAGTCCTGTATAAAAGAGGCGAAGGGTGGTTGGCCGCAGTGGTCCGGGGCCCGGGCTGCGCGATGCGTATACGATCCGGCTGCGGTCGGGCGACCATGAGCAGTCGGCACTATCGATACGCCCGAGCTTCCGAACCGTGCGCGAGCGCAGGTCAATCTCCACTACCGACCAGCCGTGTCCGGAGAGTTGGATCGCTCCGATGTGATTCGAGTCGACCCACACGGGATGCAGACAACCGGACAGGTTGACGACTGCCGGGCCCGCTTTCCCGCTTTGCAAGTCAAGAGTCCAGATTTCGTAGCGGCTGTAGTCGGTAGCATCGGGCGTTACGGTGAATGCCAACTGGAACCCATGGCGCGACCATGCAGGCTGACCGATCCGCGGAACCACAGTATGTCCTGGTTGAGGCTGCATGGCAGCAATGGCCGGCGCTATGGCCAGCCGCCACAGTTCGCCAGCGGCCGCGACAGATGGATCGCCGGGTGTGAGGTATCGGAGCGTCTCCACCGGCACGACCGCGGCGCTCCGACGGATGCTCTGTCGGAAGGCAAGACGATGCGGCCTCATCGGCTGCCACGCCGGCCAGTCGCTCTCGGAGTAAAAGTCGTAGCGCGGACGGGCCGCCACCGGTGATGGCGCCGTCACGGGGCGGACAAAGAGCGCACGTTCTCCATACATGCCCTCGCCACAGAACGCGATATACCGGCCGTCCGGCGACCACTGCGGATCCCGAAAGTAGTAGAACCCGCCGAGGTACTTGCGAGGATGCAGGGCAATCGGCTGAATTGCACCGGTGCGGAGTGAGATTTCCCAGAGAGCCGTACCCGGCAGATTGTCACCGTTCTCAAATGTGAACCACTCAACGCGCTCAAAGGCGATACTGCCGTCGTCCGGCGACCATGCGAGCGTCTCGGGGCTATCGTAACGCCTCCACGTACTGCTGTAGCCGCGATCCGGCTCAAGAAGTTCCTTCTCCAGCAGCGGCGATGACCGGACCAGGTCCGCATCGGTGATGCAGAGCTGCTCCTGACCATCTGGCCAGGTCCGGAGAAAGGCAATCCGATGACCCGAGTGAGAGAAACAGGGATTGACGTCGGCCCAGTTTCCCGGATCCGCTGCAACCGGCGTCTGGGCAAGCGTACGCTGTACACCGCAGCCGCTGAGGCCAAGAACCGCACCGAGAGCGAGGAGCAGCGCAAAGTCGCGAGCAAGGCGCTCGCTCACATGAGTACGCGCTTCACAACGTCGATAACGTCGGCAGACTCACCGCTATCCTGCGCCTGTCGCAGGCGATCGTTCTGAGCATATATCCGAAGCGCTTTCTTCATGGCGTTGGCGAACAGCTCCCGACTGAGCCGCATGGCGCGCACGGGATCCATACGATAGGTGAACTGGTCCTCGCCAAACCATCCGTCGTATCCGGTATCGATAGCTGCGTAGCAGAACTCGGCCAGCCGCCAGATATCATCCGTCCCCGTGACACGGTCTTCGTCGTTGGAGTTGTATTTGGCGGCATTGATATGGAAATTAGCAATCGGCACGCCGACGCGCCGCAGAAGGTAGAGGCTGTCTGCCGGCTGATTGCCAACCATCTGCTCATGCCCATAGTCGATCACAACGCCCATTACCGTGCTGCCCAATTGTTCATTGACTGTTTTTGCCACCAGGGCCGCCTTGGCCGTGGTGTTCAGAATCATGTTGCCCTCGCGCGGCTCCTTCTGTTTGGCTTCGGTGCCAAACCGGAGACCAAGCGACGCGGCCTTCCGCGCGATCTGCACGCAGCCGTCGATGAACCAATCCAGCTGCCGACCATAGTTGACCTCAAAGTGGTAGTCCCATCCGTCTGAACCGGGCCATAGTTGTACGCTGGGACAGCCGAGCCGGTGCGCAAGTTCGACGGTTTGGAGGCAGTAGTCAATAGCCTCGCGCCGACGTGCCGCGTCCGGGTTGGTGATCGATCCCATCTTGTAGCGGGCCCGCGTCCAGATGTTCGTGTTCATGTTGGTGGCGACGAGTCCCAGGCGATCGAGCGCATGCGTCACCTCGCGAATCAGCGCATCGCTGGGCTGTAGCGCTGCATCGAGGAACATCTCGTTATTCAGTTCCACACCGGCGATGCCGGCCTCCGCGACCCGCGTCAGCTGACCAACCGGGCTTTCGTCAATCGGCTCCTCAAGGTAAGTTCTGCAAAACCGGTCGCTGAAGCCCCCGGCGCACCAGTGGCCGGCGGAAAAGCGAATACCAAAGCGTGCGAAGAACCGGTCAACATCCTCGTGCTCCAGATAGCCGGGGAATTCGGAATCCAGACTGCTTAAAGCACCTGCGTCCACCTGCATAATTCGCCTCCGCAAACCCGGGAATTGCCTGAGGCTACTTCGCGGCATGGGTCTCGGCTTCCTCCCGCGAAGGAACCTGCGGCCAGCGAACCGAATAGTGCGGGGCCCGCGGGAGCGTTTTTGACGTCGCGTGCGGGCAGCAGGCACGGAAAACGGCATCATTACCACCCCGGCATCACTCGACCCAAGACGCGGCCGCACTGTGCGACGCGTGATTGCATGTGGCGCGCTGCTTGCCGCATGTCTCTTCCTCTTCTTCTGGCGCATCGGCCGCGTGCCGCTTTTCGACCTGGATGAGGCGCTGTATGTGACGTGCGCGAAGGAGATGCTGGTCACCGGCAACTTCATTACGCCCCAGATTAACTTCCGGCCGCCATACAATCCGGCTCAGACGCTGGTACCGTTCTTCGAAAAGCCGATACTGGCATACTGGCTGTGCGCGGCATCTATGAAGCTGTACGGATCCTCCGAAGGCGCAGCTCGACTGCCGAGCGCCCTCGTGGCGCTTCTGACGGTTGGATTGATCACCGTGATCGGATGGCGCTGGCGGTGCCCGCGGGCTGGCCTTTTTGCCGGGATCTGCTTCGCCGCAGCGCCGATGACGATCGTGGACGCGCGCCAGATGACGACGGATGGGCTACTGGTGCTTTGCTTCGCAGCCAGTCTTGCGGGCTTCTGGCTGGCTTACGCCACGATTCTGCGAACCGACGGCGGCACATGGCTGCACCGTGCCGGCTGGCTGCTGTTCTGGACGTCGTGCGCACTTTCGATATTAACCAAAGGCGCAATCGGCATCGTGCTGCCGGCGCTCGTAATCGCCGTCTTCATAGCAGGCGGGCAGTGGCGCCTTAGCTGCCGACTTGGCGCCGGTGCGACTTTAAGCCTTGAGCCACAGCCAACGCCGGCGCCCGGTGCAATACGGGTTCTGCGCGCGCTGCGGCCACTCCCAGGGTGCCTGGTACTGATCGTTATCGCGGGTCCGTGGCACTACCTGATCTGGCGGGCCGGGGGCGTGGACGGCCTGGGCTTCACCTGGGTGCAGCAGTACATCATCCGGCAGCATATCGGTCGCTTCCAGGGGCTGGATAAGCTTCACAACGAACCGATGCTGAGCTATCTGCTGTTCTTCGCACTCGGTTTCTTCCCATGGAGCTGCTTCGCATTTCCTGCGTTGTGCCGGCGATTGCCGAGACTGGATAGTGGAGGTTCCGGCGCCGAACCACTGGAGCGGTTCTTGCGCGTATGGTTCTGGACGATCTTCATCTTCTTCAGCGCCGGCGCTGCGAAGCTTCCCACATATATCGCCCCAGCCTACCCCGCCGCCGCCCTGCTGACCGGCGCCTGGCTGGACCGACTACTTACGCTGGCTCCGAATGCGGCCGCGATACGGAGCCTTCGAAAATCGGTAGCAGTAGCGCTGCTGTTCTCCGGCATTATCGCGATTGCGACCTGGATCGGCCCACTGTTTATGCGGAAAGGCGCCCCGGTTCCAGCCGACGTGATTCACGCCGTGCGCTTTGCAACCACCGGCATGCTGATCTTGACAGCGATCGCGGCGTGCATTGCGAGGTGTGGCCGCTCGCGCCAGGCGGTTCTGGGTACGCTTTCCAGCCTCGTAATCGCCATTTTTGTCTTGATCTCCGTAGCCGTAACGCGCGGCTACGCGGCTGCGCGGAATGACGTGTTGGGGCCGTATCAGCGCATGGCCGTTGCGGCAAAGGCGGACGCTGCGAGCGGAGTACCGATCATCTACTTCCATATCGTTCCGCGCAGGCCGAGCATGAACTACTACGGCGGCTACTCGCCAGACGAGCGGCGCGACATACCGCTGCTCCCGTACGCACACCCATTTCTGGATCAATCGAAGGTTGGTGTGGATATTGTAACCACAGACCACAACTCAACCACTTATGTCGCCCCGGAGGCGCGGGCCGAAGGCGACACCTGGCGCATCCTCGCCGAGGACAACGGCTGGCTGGTCGGCCGGCTAGAGCGCCCTATTCACCCTCGGACTTCCGATGCCAACTCGCGAAACCCTGCCAGGTGAACGCCGTATTTGATAACGGCGCAGCCTCTGTGCAGCAGGTTTGGGCAAGGAGGACGGCTATGATTCACCTGGTGGCGGCAGTGATGACGGGCATGCTGTTCATGGTGGCCTCGGTTCCGCTCATTCAAGGGCGTATTCCTCGCAACCGGCTGTACGGATTCCGCGTGCCGAAGACGATGAGCTCGGATGCAATCTGGTATGCCGCCAACGCATACAGTGGCAAGATGTTCTTTCTGGCAGGCGCCGTGACCACGCTGGCAGCAATTGCATGCTCGCCCATACTTTTGTTCGGATCAACCGGCGCCGGTATTTACAGTGGCGCGTGGGTGCTGATAATGCTTGCGGCGCTCGCCGTCTGCCTGTACCGCAGTTTCCGGTACCTTGGTCGGTTGTAGAGGGCGACGAAACGCTCCGCCGGGCTGGCGCCGCCGCTATTCAGCAATCGATCCCAGGCACCGGAAACCGCACATCGGAACAGAGGTCGGTGACCTCCTCGCGAACTGCCCGAACAACACCTTCGTCAAAGCGCCACGTCTTACCATCTTTGATGGCGCCGGACGCAACACGATCCATCCATTCGGCAATCTGGACCATCTGCTCGGCACCAAATCCACGCGTCGTCACTGCCGGCGTGCCGATTCGGAGGCCGCTTGGTGAAAACGGCTTTCGCGGGTCGTTCGGTACCGAGTTGAAGTTGGCCTCTATGCCGGCGTCATAGAGAGCTCGCGCATAAGGTTTGCCTGGGACGCCGCGCGACTTGACCACGTCGACGAGAATCAGGTGGTTGTCCGTTCCACCGGTCACCAGGTGGAACCCACGGTCCTGCAGAGCTGATGCCAAACTCTGCGCATTCTGCACCACCAGGCCAGCATAATCACGGAACGCCTGTGTGGCTGCCTCCTTGAAGCAGACGGCCAGCGCGGCCATCGTATTTCCATGCGGCCCACCCTGCAGCGTTGGAAACACCGCCTTGTCGATTCTGTCCGGCAGGCGCTGGTTGGGGTCGTCCATCATTGGCCGGTCTTTACAGAGCACGAATCCGCCACGGGGCCCGCGGATAGCCTTATGACTGGTCGAGGTGACGACATCGGCCCATGGCACAGGATCGGGATGGACGCCACCGACGATAAGCCCGTTGACGTGCGCGATATCGGCTACAAACCATGCGCCAACTTCGGCTGCAATCTCGGCAAACTTCTGGTAATTCCAGTGGCGCGGATAGGCTGTGCCACCCGCAAAAATCACATTTGGTCGCGCGCGGCGCGCAATCCGAAGGATCTCATCGTAATCCAGAACACCGGTCTCGGGATCCATCCCGGTGATACCATGCTCCGGGTCGCAACCATAGAACACCGAACGGTAGATGATGCCGCTGAAGTTCACGTTCCAGCCGTGCGTCAAGTGTCCGCCGCTGGGCAGGTGCATCCCAAGCACCGTGTCTCCCGGCTTCATCAGCGCAAAGTACGCAGCCATATTTGCCGGCGAACCACTGTACGTCTGCACGTTGGCGTGGTCGGCGCCAAACAGTTCGGTCGCCCGGTCACGCGCCAGGCTTTCGAGATCGTCAATGACCTCGTTTCCTTCGTAATAGCGCCGGGCGGGATAGCCTTCCGAGTACTTGTTGCAGAACACCGTGGCCATAGCCTGCATGACGGCTGCAGACGTGTAGTTTTCGGAGGGTATCAACCGCACGACCGCACGCTGCCGCGCCGTCTCTCGAACGGCAAGTTCGTAGACCTCCGGATCGACAGCGGCCACACGCTCAAGATGCGAAGCTGTGCTGTGGAAAGTAGGTGGTGCTCCCGGAGCGGTAGACGTCATGGTGCGGTGCTGCTTCCGTGCGACCCAAAGCACGTGGAATGGCGCCATTCTACCTGCCACGCCTGAAGACGGTCAAACCGTGGCTCGTGTATCGCCTCACCACGCCCGAATGGTATTATAGGCGCACTACGCAGCCCGGCGGAGGACCCGGTGGCGAGGGACTGTTCGTTCGGCAGTCGTGCGCGTATGCTCGTCCAGTTCCATCAATGCAACGCGGAGGCTGGCCCATCCGCTGTTGTGCGCCAACTCGCGGAGAACCGACGGCGCTCGACTGTATTCGTCTGAGGCCGCGCTCATCCGCGTCTCGAAAGCGCCGAGGCTTCCGGCATCGAGATCGGTGCGCGCATCGCGAACCAGGTTCGTGATCAGTTCCGCCAGCTCACATACGGTAGTTTCCTGCATCCTCATCCACCTTTCACGCGATGCTGAAGATACACTCTCTCTGCTTTGACGAATGCGGAAGCACGCTGTGTTCAAACTGCATGAGAAACAGTTCTCACGGCAATTATTAGTTCCGAAACGGATTCAGAATGTTTTTTGTTGATACAGCTTCCGCATTTGCCGATGGTGGCGCAGTATGAACAATGGCGACACCGTAAAAGTGAGTGGTGGCGTGGAGCCGCAGGGCGAATCTGCCCCGTCACACTTCCATGCACCGGATCCACACATAGCAGCTCAAATCGAGGTCGTCCGGTACTGGTCGGTGGCAACGCTGACGGCAGCGCTCAGAATAACTTCCTATGGCAATCCGGAACATATTCCCTCTGAAGTTCTCGCGGGCGCAATCGCGAACGGCGTCTGGAATAAGAGCGACCAGCGATTCGAGGCAGCATGTTATGAGTTGTACCGGCGCGCTACGGCGGGCGCACGCGCATGCTCAAGGAAGGGCACGGATTTGCCGGAGAGCCGACGCGAGGAGGTGGTGGCGGCAACTGTCGACGCCGTCGTGGACCAGCTGCTCCAAAGCGGTCCGGGCAGTTTTCTGGCATGCCGGTTCTCCCTCGTGGTTACTCGCGCGTATCTCGCGGCCAGCAGGCGGTACACGCATGAGAACCAGATGAGAACCGACGATGCGATGATGGGAGCTGATGGCATGGTAACCATGCACACGAATGAAGCCGCGGACGCGACAGCGCTCGCCGCGTTCGACGCGGTCGAAGATCGTGAACGCGTTCGCGCTGCACTGGCGGGTCTTCCGCAACCGCATCAAGAAGCGCTCCTGCTCACAGCCATGTACGGCTGTACGCATGCCGAGGCGGCCGAGCGCCTTGGCGTAACCGATAGAACGATTCGAACATGGTGCCGGGCCGCCGCCGAACATGTGCGCGCCGAACTCGGAGAGGGTTAGCATGGAACCTGAATTCTCGAAGCAACAACGGCTGGAGCAGGATGACCTTCTCACGGCGATCATGGCAGAGACGCCGCCGATGAACCGCGAAACGGTTGAGAGGCTGAGCCGACGATACCCGGGGCGACGGGCTGAGATACTCGACTGGGCGCTTGCCGGCTGGATGGACAGCCGCGAATCCGAGGAGGCGGAGCGCACACAGGAGCAGGACGCCGCGGCCACCAAACGCGCCGAGCACCGCCTCAGGCAGTATCTGGCAAGCTGTCAGAGTTCGCTGGAGTCGTTGGCCGGCGCAGCCCGAGAACGCGGGATCGAGCCAGCTCAGGTCACCGCAGATCTCGCTATTGGCAGCTCAGTGTTCTGGAAACTGGAGCGTCGCCTGATCGGCGCCGCAACCATACCAGCCGCATTCATGGACAAGGTTGCAGCGCTGCTCGCCGTTCCGCGCGCCGCCGTTGAGGGCTATCTCCGGATGCCGCCCACGCTGTCGCATGGCGCGAGCTTCTATGCCAACGAGCCACCAAAAGCCGCCCGAACTGAGTCTTGGACCGAAGCCATCGAAGCGGCGCCGGATATGAGTGTTGAACAGAAGAAGCCGTGGTTGACGGAAGAGATCCTGCCGCAGGATGAATGATTGGGCGGCAGCGCGCCGCGATGCGGTCACCTGGCGCCGTGAGTTGGGCCTCGACAGCGCCGGGAACCCAACCTGCATTCCGGGCGCAGCCGCCGTCCATGCTGCACTGACTGCCTCCGGTTTCACAGTGACGCTGCTTCGCCCCGATGACCCGCTGCTTGGCGGCGCCATCGCCGTACTGGACCGCTGCGCCGGCCAAATCTGGATGCGGAGCGATCTGGATGATGAACGTAGGCTCTTTGTCACGGCGCATGAGCTGGGCCACTACCGGCTCCATCCGGACTACTCCGGTGGTGAGTCGAGCGCGGTGGCCAATGAAGAGGCATGGGGCGACGACCTCTTCGACGAGGCAGTTGGGTACAGCCCGGTAGAACGGAACGAGAACGAAGCAAACGTCTTCGCGGCGGAGTTTCTTATGCCGGCGCAAGTACTGCAGCATCTGTTTTATGATCAGGGATGGACGGCCACACAGATCGCCGCGCACCTGGGTGTTGGGTACGAGAGACTCCTGCGCCGGATGCCACACGCCCTCCTGCTGCCAGATGTGGAAAAGTCGCCGGCAGTTGACACGCAGCCAGGCAGCCTGCAACTGGATGCCGAGCAGCAAAGGGCCGCATGGCTTGAGACCGGACCGGCTCTGGTTGACGCCGGCCCAGGAACCGGCAAAACCAGAGTGCTCACAGCGCGAATAACGTGGCTGATGGAGCACCAACACATCCAGCCGCATGAGATACTCGCGCTCACGTTCACCAACCGCGCGGCCAACGAAATGCGCACGCGGATCACCCGGGGTACCGGCGCAAAAGGCGAGCGCGTATGGATCGGCACCTTCCACAGCTTTGCGCTCGATCTACTTCGGAAGGAGGGTGCGGGCGTTGGTGTGGCTGCGCGCCCGGCCATAGCCGATACCGTGGACGCAGTTGCAATGCTGCTGGCGGAGCGGGACCGCCTTCAGCTAAGGACGTCCTCCGGTGAGCCTGCCTCGGCGCGTTGGCTGGCCGGAGGTCTGCAGGCCATCTCGCGCGCTTGCAACGCCCTCAAGTCGCCCGACAGCATCACGGCTGCGGCGATTGGTCGCAGCGATGTAGCCGAAGTAACACGATTGTGGAGCGCGTTGACGACGCTGATGGAGGAGCGATCGATGCTCTTCCTGGGTGAGCTCGTGGCGCGGGCTGTCCACCTACTGCAGAAGGAGCCGGCCGTTCTACGGCGGCAGCAGGCGATGTACCACCATCTGCTGGTAGACGAATATCAGGATGTGAACCAGGCCAGCGCTGAAATGGTTCGATTGATGGCAGGTGGTGGCAGCGGACTCTGGGTAGTCGGCGATGCGCGCCAGACAATCTGCCGATGGAATGGCTCCGACCCCCACACGGTCTCCAATTTCCGCGCCGCATGGCCGAACGCAAGCGTGGTTTCGCTTCGCGCCAACTATCGGGCGGCGCCGCCGCTGGTCCGCCTGGTGAGCGGTGTGGCGTCGCACGAGGCTCTGCCGGGGCTGCGCGGCATGGGTTTTTCAATCGACGCCGCTACCCAACAATCGGGCGACCTCTGGAACGCCGTGCGGCAGGAGGCGCCGGGGAACGAGATCACGATTGTTCGCGCTGAGGATGACGAGGCGGAAGCCGACTTTGTGGCTGAGCAGTGCAGTTCATCTCACCGCAAAGGACGCCCATGGCGCGATCACGCGGTTCTTTGCCGCACTCACGCTCAAGCGGCATCCATGGCCGATCGGCTCCGCCGGCGCGACGTTCCAGTGCTTGCCATGGGGATGATGTGGCAGCGTCCGGAGGTGCGCGACATGATCGCTCTTCTCAAAGCCGGCGGCGGCGACACGCTCGCATCTCGGAGGCTTTCGACCATCCCGGCGCTCTCCAGCGAAGCCGGACGCATTGCCGACGATCCATTCACAGCAAACGCAACAGCGGAAGAGCCGGGCGACACGTCATCGGCGTGGTCGCTACTGGCCGGCAGCCTCTTTGAGCGCACCGACTATCTCCGCAGCGCCGGCATTGCCGATAATGCCGAGGCAGCATGCCACCGGCTAAGCATATACGGTGTGCTGCAGCGTGCATGGCGACCTGCCGCCGCGTCGACGCGCCAACACAGGTTGATGACGCCTTGCGAGCTCGGCGACCGGCTTCTGCTTGAGATCGAGTGTCATGCCAACCGCGCTTCGGCGCCGCCTCCGGGACTCTATGAGATGGACGCGGTCAGCCTGCTGACTATCCACAGCTCGAAAGGCCTGGAGTTTCCCGTGGTATTCCTGCCGCAGCTTGCCGGCGAGCACTTTGAATGGCAGGCCGGCGCCGACATCGATAGCGACGACGCGGAGGACACGTCCAATGAGGCCTCCCTGGATGCTGAGTCACTCTTCTTTGTAGGACTTTCCAGGGCTCGGGATTCGCTGTTCCTCAGCTGGGGCGAGCTGAGCGACGGCCGGCCATGCCAGCCGGTGCGATTCCTGCAAGCCATTACCGGTGCGGCGCCCGCACAGTCGCGAAGGCGGGTCAATAGTCGGAACGAGCCGCCGACCGGACGTCCGGTGTTGCAAGGCTGCTCGCTGAGCAAGGTTACCGACTTTCAGTGGTGTCCGCGTTTGACCCTGTACAGAGAAGCGGGTGATACAGTCGGTGACACCACCAACCTCGTTCTATTTCGTTTCGTTCAAACGGCCGTGGAGGCCGTAGGCGGCGCGTGCGCCGGCCGAGCCGCGGCAAATGTGCCGGATGTGGCCGAGCAAGCCATGAAGCAGTTCGCTGCGGACGCTGCTCCCGAGGAGCGCGCAGACTTGCAGCGGCTGTTGCCGCGCGCACTCGGCTTCTGCGCGGCAATCGCCGACGCCTGTGCAAGTAGGCATGTGGATCCAAGGCCGCGTGGATTGGTGCTTAGTACGAGGTGGGGTGAGATCCGCTCCAAACCCAATCTCGTGTGCAGCGAACGCGGAGATCTGGTTTTCGAGCGGCTGGTATGGCGCAGCCTTCGGGCCAGCGATGCCCGAGATGAGCGGTGCCTGATCTGGTCCGCATCACTGCGTCAGAAAGCCAAACGGCCGCCGCGCGTGTTTGTCCGCAGCCTCACAACGCGGGACGTGACCGAGGTTCAAAACACCAGACAGAACGAGGATCTTTGCGTCCGGACCGCGGAGGGAACTTTGCGCGAAATGGCCTCGAAGCAGTATCGGCCCGCACCCGCAGAGTACAAGTGCAGCGTGTGCCCAATGTTCCTTCTCTGCCCCCATAACTGACAGGGTCGGCACCGTGGCCGGGTCGGCGATCGGTCAATTGGCGGCTTCAAAGAGCCCGGCGGCGCCCATGCCCCCGCCGACGCACATGCTCACGATGCCAAGCCCACCCGCGCCGCCACGCATGCGATGCAGGAGCGTGACCGCCTGCCGCGCACCGGTACATCCCAATGGATGCCCCAGCGCCACCGCACCGCCATTCGGATTGACCTTCAGCCTGTCCATCGGGAACTCTTTAAGCACTGCCAGCACCTGTGCTGCAAACGCCTCGTTCAACTCGACGGTGCGGATATCGCGGAGTTCCACGTTCGCCGCATGCAGCAGTCGCGGAACCGCATATGCCGGACCGATACCCATGGTTTCAGGCGGCACACCCACGACGCGGTATTCGCGAAACGTTCCCAATGGCGCAACTCCGAGATCACGCGCGCGTTCGGGTGACATCAACACAACTGCGGCTGCGCCATCGCTGCGCTGCGACGAGTTGCCCGCCGTGACTACGCCGTCGGGCTTGAATGCCGGCTTGAGGGCCGCAAGCGCTGCAGCGGATGTTTCAGCCCTTGGGCACTCGTCACGGTCAACAACGTGAGAGCTGCTACTCAGCTTGCCATCAGAACCAAAAGTGGCGAACTGCACGGGTACACCAACGATTTCATCATCGAACCGCCCGTCGGCCATGGCGGCGAGGGCCCGCTGATGACTTTCGAGAGAAAAATCGTCGGCGTCCTCGCGCGTGATGGCGTACTGCTGAGCAAGGTTCTCGGCAGTCAACCCCATGCTGAGATAGGCGTCCGGATACGACGCGAGCAAACTGGGATTCGGCTTTACCGGCGACTTATCAAACGGCACCAGGCTCATGCTCTCCACGCCGCCAGCCACCACGATGTGGCACTGGCCAGCGGCTATTCTCTGCGCCCCAATCGCGATAGCCTCCAGTCCCGAGGCGCAAAAGCGGTTTACCGTGACGGCAGGTACCGAAATGGGCAAATCGGCTCGCAGCGCGGCAATGCGGGCCACGTTCATGCCCTGCTCTTGCTCCGGCATTGCGCAGCCGAAAACTACCTCGTCCACCAGAGCGGGGTCGAAGGCGCCCGCACGCTCAATTGCCGCCTTTATGACTATGGCCGCCATGTCTTCGGGACGCGCGAACCGCAGCATACCGCGGGTAGCGCGCCCTATCGGCGTTCTCGCTCCGGAAGCAACGACTGCATCAATCAATTCGCCACCCCTTTCAATGCCGTGATCATCGAACGGAGCCGGTAACAGCCATCATCGCGCCAGCCGGCACGGTGAACGTGGACTCAGGCGCCACCGTCTCCCGCGCCTCCTGAATTGGCCCGTCTGGATTGGCGGCCCCTTCGACACCGTTCGGATGCCAGCCATACTGATCCGGGCCAAAGACAGATACCTTGACGCTGCCCCGGAAGCCACTATCCCGGGTCGAATGAAAAACGACGCGGAATGCATGCGCCGAGGTGAAGTCCTTGTTAATTACGAGAAGGCCCCAGCGGCCATCCGGACGCTTTGCCGCATAGGCCGTTACAATAGTTTGGCCCAGTTGATTGGTCATGCTGCTCGCCGCCGTGTACACGGTGTGCTCGCCGCCGCCAGGCGACAGCCAGTCCTGTGTGATCAGTCTGGCCGCGAAGTATTGGGCCGACGGAAACCGGATATCGTTGAGTGAATCACTCGGGAACATCGAGAGCACTCCCCAGCAGTCTCCGGAAGGCGACGGTTCGAGCGGCTCAGGCTCGTATTCGTAGTAGAACGCCCCACTTCCGCCATCCGTCAGAAAACTGCCGAGAAAGTCGCCGATCCAGTCGGCGCCACCTACATCCACAGCCGCCTCGTTGTAATTGGCAGCGCAATTGTATTCGGTGATGTATACCGGCACACCCGCCGGCGCTCCAGCCAGTTTCAACATCTGGAAGAATCGTGCCACGATCACCGGTTCCGCCACAAGGTCATCCGTCGGCATGGAGCTGATTGAGAACGGATAGTGCTCAAACGAGAGAAAACCCAGACGACCGAGCGCGCCGCGCAGGCTTAAGTAGCGGAAGAACCGATGAAGCCACGAGGTATCACCATCCGAGTCGGGCCACGCAGCTACAGCGTCGGTCGTTTGCAGAACTGGCCCGCCGAGCGGCACCTTTGGGGCAACCCTCCGGATGGCGGTCGCCCACTGGATCCAAAGCGCGGCGTAATCCTCCGGCACGATATACTGGCCATCCGGCTCCTCACCGAGTTCGACACCTGCCAGCGGATAACCCTTCTTGACGAGGTAGGCGATCTCCGCTGCAGCGTCATCTGGTGTTCCGTACAGCATGCTCACCGGGACCATGGCGGGCAAGTGGCGAGCGATCGGCGAGCCTAGAACCTGGTCTAGCCCCGGCTGCTCCTGGTCGATAACCTGATCCGAACTGCTGTGCCAGGGATCGACCGAGGATACCCAGGTTACAGTCTGACCCGAATCCGGCTCGTGAACCACGTCGTCGATGAACGAACCATCGGCCCCAATCACTCCGACGTACACTTCGTCCACGGCATAGCCCATCGCATTGCGAGGATCGCTGTTGCCATGGGTATCCCACGTATTGGAAGAGGCGGTCATCAAAATGCGGACAAAGCGCACGAGGTCGGGTGAGGCCGCAAGCTTACGTACCTCATCGCGCCCCTCACCACGGTCAATTGCGCCGGCTGGGAAAGTCTGCCAGCCGCCATGTGCCGGGTCGCTCATCGCCTGCGGTCCGGTCCAGTACTGCACCTGATAGCTCACGGCGTACGGATTCGCCCAGCTGATACGGATCGCATCCACATCCACACGCTGGCCGAGGTCCAGGACAATCCACTGCGGATGAGCGGCATCCGGCTCACCGGTGTACCGCGAGCTCAGATACGGATCGCTCTTCCAGTACGTGTGCCCGTGTCCGTCTGTCAGGCGCGAGTAGTCGTCATTGTTTGCTTGATCGTGGGTAAAACCACGGTGCGGCAGCCGGAATCCCCACGAATCGATAATTGAGCCGGAGGCCGGCGCCGAACCGGTGAAGTATCCTGCGCCGGTCGGGTCGCTCCATGTTCCGGTCGGTGACCAGTGCCACGCCTGAACGCTTAGCTCGGTGTATAGCCGATAGCTCACCGGCTGCCACCCCGCCGAAAGCATCTGGCTGACATTTTGCCGCGAGTAGATATAGGGGATGGAACCGGCGTGCTGAGAATCGACCGACGCCCCGAGGGCGGTGCGAGGGTCAAACCGGTTGGTACTCGCCGAAGGACGCGCATCCACAGTAATCTGCCCGACCGTCTGGCCGTTCGCCGGCGACGCCACCATGTTCAAGCCGTACAGCGCAATCGCTCCGTGAAAGCACGCTCGCAACGCTGTGCCGTAAACAGAACCGCATCGCCGAATCCACCGGTCTGCGCTCAATTTCGAACCGGACGTCCCGTTTCCAGCATTGTCTTGATACGTTCTGCCGTCTTCACAGTGCTGCAAAGCCGCACAAACGCTTCTGCCTCCAACTGCAGCATGTATTCCTCGGTTACGGTCGACGGGTGCGGGAGATTGCCGCCGCACATCACCGACGCCAGTTCGTGTCCGATCAATGCGTCGTGCTCGCTGATATAACCTGACCGGCGCATGATATGAAGTTCCAGATCGAATCGTGCGATGCCGTCGCTGCCCATTGCGGAGATCGCCGCCGGCTCGGCAGCATGCCACGGTTGCGAAGCCATCTCCAGTGCGATGGCGCGTGTCGTGGCGACCACCGCGTCACTGTTCGCCACCTGAATGTCGTCGGGCCGCAAATAGCCCAGCGAAACCGCTCCGCGGGCACTCGACGAAATCTGCGCCATGCCCATCGCCTCAAAGGCGCGGTGCACGTACGGGAAGGCATCCACACCGGCTGCCGGCGGCATTCCCGCCAGCGCACGTACAACCAGTTCCGTGGTGCCGCCCGCGGCGGGAATGACACCAACGCCGGCCTCGGGCAGGCCGATGTAACTCTCAGCAGCCGCCACAACCCGTGCTGCATGGAGCATTACCTCGCAGCCGCCGCCCAGGGCGTAGCCGTGCACGCCAGCCACGACCGGCACACGGGCGCGCTTCAGCCGCAGCAGCGCCAACTGGAGGCGTTGGCCCAGATTGAGCATCGAATCCCAGTCCCGCTCATAAATACCCATCAGGACAAGCTGCAGGTTGAAGCCTGCGGAAAAGTGCTCACCCTGATTGGCGATGATGAGCGCCGCGCCATTTCGCTCAGCCTCTTCACGACTGGCGTCGATGAACGCCGAAATGCCGTCACCGAGCACATTCATCTTGGAGTGGAATTCCAGACACAGGATGCCGTCGCCGGTATCCAGCAGTGAAAGATCGGGCGTTTCGCGGATAACACCTCCCGACCCCCTCACTCGCGCCAGCGAGAGGAACTTCGGCGCCTCCACGATCTCGCTCCGTGGCGGAGCGCCGGTGACATCGACGCACAGCCTGGCGCCGTCCATGGCGGTATAGAAGCTATCCGCGCCGGTCTGGAGAGCCTGCTCCACGCACGCCGGCACCGCCAGGCCGTCCTCTGCGACGCGCTCGGCGAACCAGCGCAAGCCAAGCGCATCCAATGTCTCAAACGGACCCAATTCCCAACCAAAGCCCCAGCGGCAGGCGTTATCGATGGCCGGCAGTGTGTCCGCTATTTCCGCGGAGATGTCTGAGGCACAACAGAGCAGATCGCGCAACACCTCCCAGAGGAACATCGCCTCCGGCGACGTGTCGGCCAGGAGTTTCCTCAAGCGCTCGGCCAGCGGCAGAGCCCGCACATCGGCGAACCGGCTCAACCTGGCATCGTGGCGTGGTCGGTAATTCAGTGTTGCCCAGTCCAGCGCCAATATCTGACGATCCGGCAGTCGCTTATAGAATCCCGCGCCCACCTTCTCGCCGATCCGGCCTTGCTCGAGCAGCGTTGCCATCGGCTCGGGTAGATCCAGCGAAGAGTGGTACCGGTCGCGAACGAGCCGGGAGGAAAGGTTCGCTGCGACATCCGCCGTAATGTCCAGCCCGCATATATCGCAAAGACGGAAAGTACCGCTCTTTGGGCGCCCGATCAAGGGACCTGTCAACGCGTCCACGGTTTCCACGTTCAGGTCGTATTTCAGCGCAGCATGGACCGTACGCATCATGGCAAACACGCCCAGTCGGTTTGCGATGAATCCCGGAGTATCGTGCGCGTAAGCAACCCGCTTACCGAGGACGTCCTCAGAGAACCCGGTAAACTGCTCAAGGACCGCCGGGGATGTCTCCGGTGTTGGAATGATCTCCATAAGCCGCATATACCGCGGTGGGTTGAAGAAGTGCGTGCCGAAGAAGCGCTCCCGGAAGCTGTCGCTGCGCCCGGCGCTCATGTCGGAGATCGAAAGACCACTAGTATTTGTCGTTATAATCGCCGTCGGTCCAGCGGCTCCTTCGATCGCGGCCAGTACGGAGCGCTTTATCTCAGCGGATTCCACCACCGCCTCAATAACCCAGTCGGCGCCCGCCATCCAATCCAGATTGTCGGTGGTGTTTCCCGCGCGAATACGGGACTTGTCAGAGGGAGCAAAGAATGGATCCGGCCGGAGTTTTGCGGCTCGCAAGATTCCTGCGGAAGCCATCGAACTGCGATCCGTTCCGTCGGTAGAGACCACGTCTAACACGTCGGCCTGCCAGCCGACATTGACAAGGTGCGCTGCGATCTGCGAGCCCATGACACCGCCGCCGACGACGACCGCCCGGCCCGAACCCGTGTGTTGGTTCATCATCAAATACGTCTCGCTTCTGGTGCGTCCGCGGGCCATCTAGGGCCAATTGATTGTCGCTATACCTCCGGCCGGTACAATCCGGTGGTGCACAGTTTGCGGCGCCACACCGGCGTTGTACCACACCGACTGATGCCGTGAGCAACGAGTACCGAACAGATCGCTACTCGCAGCCTCGAGCATCTCGACGGTCGCCGGATCCGGCATTCTGTGCTCCTCCAGCCAGTGCGCGGCGGCGCCGCCGAAATTCGGGTCATTGCCGGCTATCGGCAGCTTCGCCACTCGGCCGGCGCCCGGACGTGCCTCGCACTCCTGAAGCACTGAGGAGATAACCGTTCCATCCGGAGTCGCGATCGGCTCGAGACCCGCAGGCACGATCAGAATGCCACCGGCGCGTACCCACTGTACGATCCGGTCCAGAATGCTGCGTTCCATAACGCCCGCCTTTGGCAGCAGCAGCACGCGCAGCCGACTCAGTGCGCCATCGGTGATCTGACCGTCACTCGCAAACGCGTAGTCTGTATAACTGCGAAGGTTTTGGGCGATGCCCAGGAAGTCGTTGTGGTGCAGCCTTATCCACGTTTCGGGATAGTAGAGCCCGATCGACAGAAGCGGACCGCGACTACGGAACTCCGGCGCATAACGCACGAAATTGGCGTGCGCCTCGGCCGACCCGAACAGATTGCCGTAGTAGTAGTGGAGGCCGAGCGCTCCGGAGGCGGCAGCGTTGTAAATGCGCGCCACCACTCCGCCGGCGTCTACGCCACCGGCCGGTTCAAAGCTGAAGTAGGCGCCATACTGGCGGCACGCCGAAGCAACCCACCGTGTGTATGAAAAGTTGTCGCGATAGTTGCTGCCCTCGTTGGTGATGCGTATGCCGGCGTGGAACTCTGCGGCCGCTTTCGCCTGCTGCCCAAAGTCGCTGCCATGCTCCGGCGCGGCATCGCCGCCCGTGCAGACGTAGACATCGCCGTGTGGATAGACCTCGCGCACGCTTTGGAGCCAGAAGCGAACGTAGTCGGTCATCGATCCGATGTACCAATCCATGAGGTCGAGCCACGCTCGCTGATCGGGCGCGTTCGCTCGGAGAAACGGCACAATGCGCTGAAACGATGCGATCGGGGCATGCCAGGCGGCGGAAATTGCTGTTATGGTGCGATATCTGCGGCGCAGCCACGCACGAAAACTCCGCATGGCGTACGGATCGCCGGCCCAGAAGCCGGGATGCGTATGGTAGTGGCCGTGCACGTCCGCCGTCCAGTCGTTGCCGGAGACCGGATAGATGGCCTCTCCATAGTTGCCGCTGATGCCGAGGAGCACCGACTCAATCACGCCGCTGCCGGCATAGTGACGCAAGAACGCCTGCACGAAGGTCCGAACTAGGTGCCGGAAGTAGGGGTTCCACAGCGACTGCACGTCACTCGCCTTGTGGTGCTCCAAACAGACGTAGCCCTGAGACTTGGCGCTGTGGTAGTACCAATCCGGCAAGCTATATGCACTCCCGCATATAAGGAACGGGACCCACTTGAGTCCGGTGCGCTTATAGATCCGGACATAGCGGTCGTAGACGCTCCAATCCCACTTGCCTGGCGCCGGCTCGCAGAGGTTCCAGCGAACGTACACCTCATGGCTGGTTACCCCAAGCGCCTTCATTCCCGGCGCAGCAACCGCCAATTGCTGTGCCGCGGAGCGCGCATCCGCAAAGCTCTGCGGATCGAAACCACCGACAATCAGCTGTTTGCCGCTACCAATCCGCGTTTCGGTTGGCATCGCCGGAGGAAACGTGCGCTCAAGCCGGCTCCAGTCCGTTGGCTGGCGTCCGGACAGGCGCACGCTGTGAACCGCAAGCTGCAGACCGTCAAGCCGGAAATCCGCGCCGAGGTTCTGGGCATGCCGTGCAGCGAATCTGTTCAGACGGAACTCAACCCGCAGAAACTTGCCGGATCCTGAGCGCCAGCCGCCGGCTTGACCCTCTGCCGGTCGATACTTGCCGGTAACCGTGGCACCGTCGACGCTGTCATACTCCAAACCGATCGGTGCGCCCGGCGTAAGATCGGTGTAGGTGACGGTGACCCATACGGGCGCCGAGCTGGAAAACCGGTTGGCTTCGGCGGTTTGGAAGTAGAGGTAACGCGAAGAATTCGCGCCCGCGTCGGGCTCGACCACGCGCATATTTCCAACACGGTGCAGTGATGCGACTCCGTCCGCGCCGGAAAGCAGGTTTAACCCGCCGCCAAGCTCGCCGGCACGCCAAACCGCCACGCCGGATGCCTGATTTCCTGCAGTTGGCGCCCCGGTGACAAGCGCCGCAAACAAAGCTGACAGCAGCGCGAAACTCTTTGACATCCAGACCTCGATCTAAGGGTGAATTAGCCGCGCGTCAATGGCGCGTTCCGAAATCGGCCGACGCGGCACGAACGACCGTACCAAGGTATCTGCGTTGCGGAGAACCTGTGACTCCAGCGTCCGAAGGCGGCTGCGTTTCAGCCCATGCGCCGTAAACCATCCCTCCAAGGGCGGCCACAGCCGTATAGTCGCCAATGAAAGCGTTCATGGGATTGAAACCGGTAGTCGTCCAGTCGAAGTTCCTGAAGATGCGGCCGCCATCGGTGGATCGGGCAAGCACGACCCGCGCACGCTGCCCACCCGGGATGGCGCGCCGATCGTACAACAGCACGTACAGCGCGCCGGTCTGTGGATCAGCCGAAGCGGAGGCAAAGAACTGGTCAACGCCGTCGTGCAAGGCATCGTCGTTCACGCGGACAGGCGCAGACCACCGGCTACCGCGGTCGTCGGAGCTGCTGCAGAAGATGTCCGCATCCCCGTTGGTAAGATCGCTCCACACTTCATAGAGGCGCATCGGCGATCCGCCTTCGCCCGGCGCCAGCGTCATCACGGGAAACCCGTTGCAACGTCGCACCTGCGTCAAGCTGAAGTACGCGTCACCTGTTGGAAGCACCTCGCGAGAACGTTCAAACGTAACGCCACCATCGTGTGACCGTGTGAAGACGATGTGCTCACCATCCGTCCACGATACGTAGAGGGTTCCGTCCGGCGCTACAGAACCTGTAAAGCCCTCGACGTCACCGTTGTCATCACGCGGACTGCCGAGCCGCGTACTGATTTGCAGCGGCGCAGACCATGTCAGGCCATCATCCGTGGAACGTGACAGCAAGATCGAAGAATGGGCAAGCGTGAAGTGCGTCCAACCAACATACAGGTTGCCGCGGAATGCAGTCTTCGTCTGGTCCGCTACGATCCACGGCTTGTCCTCCATTGGTGCGCCCGGCTTGTCGGGGTTCTCCGTTACCGCGCGGTCCTGTGACTCCCAGGTGGCTCCGCCATCGAGGGACCGCCGCACAAATATACCGTTGCGACCAGCCCGGTGCGCCCAATAGTCGGTGGTGCCCAGCTTGTCAAACGCCATATAGCAGATGATCGCGTGATGCTCGGCGTCGAATGTGACGGAGACATCACCGGATACTTTGTACCGCGTCGACTTGACACCGGATGCACGCCGCCAAGTGTTGCCGCCATCGTCCGTCCACGCCGCTGTGGCCGGATCCTGCCACACCACCACGGCATGCTTCCGGTTGCCCGGATCGATGGCGACACCGGGCTCGGAGAAGAAGCCGGAACTGCCGGTAACGTTCTGAACCTTTGACTCCGGGGGCATCGGAAGGCTGACTGGCGCCGTCTTGCCGCCTACCGCAGCAGCGGGCGCGGTATTCGCTGGGTGAACCGGTGCGCCGATTGGGCGCCGGCGCCGGTGCTGGGCGGAACTGGGCGCGGCCGCCACGATCATAAGCAACAAGGCGGCACAAATAGCTTTTCGCACGTCAGTTACCTCATCCCGTCTGCAGCCAGCTCCGTGACGGTGCGCTGATCACGGATCCGGGATAGCAGCAAATCGAAGCCGCGGCTCATCCCCCGCCTCAACACGGCCGACCACGTCGGCGCCGGCGCCACCCGATCTGAGAGCACGGAGCAGAGTCCGCAGCGACTCTTCAGCAACGCAGATGGCGAGTCCTCCGGACGTCTGCGGATCGGCGAGGACGTGCAGGCGAGGTGGCGCGATGTCACACTCAATGCTCAAATATGGCCGCACATAGTCCAGATTCTCGGCGCCGCCCCGCGTTGTATGACCGGCAGCGGCCAACTCCTCGGCGCCCGGCAGAACCGGAATGCGGTTCGGATCGATCCGGATTACCACGCCGCTGGCAGCCGCCATGCGGTAAAGATGTCCGGCAAGTGAGTATCCAGTTATGTCGGTTGCAGCCTGAATAGCTCGGCCGGGTCCAACCCCCACGGACCGCATCGCCGACGCGGCCGATGCATTCAATTGCTGCATACTGCTGCACGCCGCCGTCAGCACCGCGCCGTCACAGGCATCGTACTTCGCGGCGGTCGTTACGATTCCGGTCCCGAGTGGCTTTGTCAGCACCACCACGTCGCCCGCCCGCGCGCTCGAATTCGTCGTAATAAACGCCGGGTTCACGATGCCGGTGACCGCCATTCCGTACTTCGGTTCCGGATCATCAACGCTGTGGCCACCCAGAATGACGACCCGTGCCTCGGCCGCCTTTTCGGCCCCACCACGCATGATTTCGGCAAGGTCATTAGGATCTCGATCACGGATCGGGTAGCAGAGGATGTTCATCGCGGTTTTGGGTTCCGCGCCCATCGCGTAGATGTCGGAGAGCGAGTTGGCAGCCGCAATCTGGCCAAATACCCAGGGGTCATCCACTACCGGCGTGAAGAAGTCCACGGTCTGCACCATGGCAAGATCGTCTGAAATGCGATAGACGCCTGCATCATCACCAGTCGCGATGCCTACAAGCAGGTCGTCATCCTGGTAGAGGGCCGCTCCACGCAGAACCTGCGCGAGACGCTCGGCCCCGATTTTGGCGGCTCAACCAGCGCACCGCACCAGATGCGTCAGGCGAGTCCGCGCATCAATGTCATCCGCTATCCAAATCACCCCCTCTCAGTGCTTCGGCAACAGCGTCGGCAAGTTGGACCATCTCTTCACGATCCACCGTCCTCACATCCAACAGGAGATAACCGGCTGAAAGCCGTCCAAAGACCGGCAGTCGTGCCTGACGCAAGCGCCAGGCGAGTTGCGAGGCAGAGATCCCGTCCGGTCGTGGCGCGATCACCACCACGGTCGTGGGCAGATGCTCATCAGGCAGTGAACCGCCGCCAACTGCGGATAGGCCGGGCGCCACACGCACATCCGCAGTGTTCGGCAGCAATCTGCGTATCAGCATTCTCTGTAGGGTTCGTGCAGCACGCTTCAACTCGTCCGGAGTCCTGCACAGATATCGGAGTGTTGGAATGGCCAGCCTGGCCCGCTCAGGTTCCGAATAGAGGCTCAGCGTGGCCTCCAGACCTGCAAGAGTCAGCTTATCCACTCGCAGGGTTCGCGCCACGGGGTGGGAACCGATGCGGGTCAGCGTGGCTCGGTCGCCAAGGATTACGCCGCACTGTGGACCACCGAGCAGCTTGTCTCCGCTGGCGGTCACCAGGCTGCAGCCACTCGCAACGGAGCCGCCTAGGCAATCTGCCGTGCCGCCGTCCGCCGGCACGGTAGGAACGACGGACCCGCTTCCCTGATCCATCATCACAGGCACGCCATTGGCGCGACCCAGTGCAACCAGCTCTTCGGTGGTGGCCGCCTCGGTGAAACCCGTCATTGCGAAGTTACTCGGCCGGCAGCGGAGGATCATGGCCGTTTCGGGCGTGCACGCCCTCGCATAGTCCGCGATTCGAGTCCGATTGGTGCTCCCAACCTCTACCAGGCGGGCACCGGCGGCGCGAATTATATCCGGCATCCGGAACGAGCCACCGATCTCAACCAGCTCTCCTCGCGAAATGATGACTTCCCGGCCAGATGCAAGAGCGGTGATGCAGAGAAAAACCGCTGCGGCACAGTTGTTCACAATCAGCGCGTGCTCTGCGCCGGTCAACATCGAAAGCAGGCGGCCGGCACGATCACCGCGACAACCACGCGCGCCGGTGTCGCGGTCTACCTCAAGCGTGCTGTGGCAGCGGGCAGTGGCCGCAATTGCAGCGGCCGCCTCGTGGGCAAGCCGCGCGCGCCCCAAACCCGTGTGCAGCACAACCCCGGTGGCATTGATGCACGGCGTAACGGTCGGCAAGGCAATCTTCAACAGTTCATCGGCGGCCGCTCGGAGGAGCTCGTTAGGCTCGGGTGCGCCGGCGCCGGAACCCATCGCGAGGCGACTCCTTTGGAGCACGATGCGCGCAGCGTAGATGCATTCCGCCTTCGTCAATCCCGGAGTAACCATGGACGTAAGCAGTTGGCGGGCCAGCCGCTCCACAGATGGAAGCCGACGTGTGGCAGGTTCGCCGATCGTGCTGGCGGAAGGCATTGCTCATTATAACCCGCGGCACGCCGTTGAAGGATAGGCGCGGCTTCGAGCCGAATGACGCTGGAGCGGTGGTAACACCATTGCCAACGCCATCGCCGACGAGCAGCTCAATGTCAATAGATACGGAACCGCTGGACGCACTTGTGAGGCTATCCCATGCGCTGGGTGACGAACGTGCCGGCTGCGCCATTTTGGCCGAAGGCAACACTTCTGCCGCAGTTGACTCGGCCAGCTTCTATGTGAAGGCAAGCGGACGAAGCCTCTCAACGATCACCGAGGATGGGTTTTGCAGGGTCGCCGCAGCTCCGATCCTGGAGGCCATGGCTGGTGCGGAACTGAGCGACGCGGCCGTTAAGGACCTGCTGCTTGCGAGCGTGCTGGACGCTGAGCCAGGCGTAATGCCGTCGGTCGAGACGTTCTTCCATGCCTGGCTGCTCACCCTACCGGATGTGCGCTTTATCGGACACACGCACCCCACCGCTGTTAACGCGCTGCTATGCTCAGAGCAGGCCGCCGAGCACGCCAGTGGCCGCTTGTTCCCGGACCACATCGTCAGTTGTGGACCGGCATCCTGCTTTGTGGATTACGTGGATCCCGGCATTCCGCTAGCACTCGCAATCCGTGATGCCGTTGACGCGTATATCCAGGTGTGGAGCGAGGCGCCGAAGACGATTCTGATGCGCAACCACGGACTCATTGTACTGGGCGCCACTGCAACCGACGTCCGCGCCGGCACGGTTATGTGCGTCAAGGCTGCGCAGGTGCTGCAGGGTACGATGGCGTTCGGCGGACCGCACTTTCTTGGCCCTGACCAGGTACAGCGCATCCACGGGCGTCCCGATGAGGCGTACCGCAGGCGGCAGATTGAGCGGCAGTAAGGAGAGCGCGGCTTGACACACGGGAGCGGCGATTTGAGCAACCACGGCGCGATGCTCCAATGGAGGCTGTACGGCGCTGGATTCGATAACCTGGGCCGCGATGGGCGACCGGAGCGCGTTGTGATTCCGGAGCCGGGACCGGACGAACTGCTTGTTCGCTGTGATGCGTGTGGCCTGTGCTTCTCGGATACCAAGGTCATCGGTCTTGGCGCAGACCATCCGCGCATGGCCGGTAGGGACCTCGGCGTGGACCCCGTGACGCTAGGGCACGAACTGGTCTGCACCGTCGTGACTGCCGGATCGCGGCGCGCAGCGAGGTTTTCTCCGGGCGAGCGTTATGTGGTTCAGGCGGATATCTTCTACAAGGGCCGCAGCATGGCGTTCGGCTATGTCTTCCGTGGCGGGCTCTCGCAGTACGCGCTTATTCCGGCCGAGGCGCTGGACGGCGACGAAGGGTGTTATCTGATGGCGGTAGCGCCGCAAACCGGTTACGTAGAGGCTGCGCTAACCGAGCCATGGGCGTGCGTTGTGGCGGCGTACGAGCAGCGGTGGCGTGAAGAACCCGCCGCGTCAGGTTCGATGCTGGTTGTTGACGATGGTTCCGTCGCGGCCGGCAACATCGACCTCACGCCGATTCAATCTGCTGCGCCAACAACCATCGTGGCATGTGGCGCGTCGAGAGAGCTGCTGAATCGCCTGACGCCGCTTTGTGGCTTGCTGGAGTCCGTTCCGATGCATGCAAGATGGGCGGACCAGCTCATCGCGGAGCGGCCGGCGCAATTCGATGATATGCTTCTCATCGGCACCGAAGCGGCCAACCATGCCACGGCCGCCGGCGCATTGCTGGCAGATCGCGGGATTTGCGTCTTGTTGACGGACAGTTTGCCGCTCGGCGCGACTCCTTTGGACGTTGGCCGCATTCACTACAACTGCCACCGATACGTTGCCGCGCTACCAGAAAAGCTGGGAGATGCCTGGCGGATGCGCCGCTCGGCCCAGCTGCAGCCTGGAGGGCGGTGCATGATCATCGGCGCCGGTGGACCGATGGGGCAGATGCATCTTCAGCGCGCCATTGACCTTGCCGAGCCACCGGCGTTGATTGTTGGTACGGAGATGAACGCACCGCGCCTCGCCGCCCTGCACCAGCGGTACGCGAAGCTGGCGGCATCGCGCGGAATCCGGCTGTTACTTATCGACCCAGCGGTGCAATTCAATATGAACGAGCTGGTGGGAACGGCCGAGTTCGACGACGTGGTGTGCATGGCGGCCGCTCCGGAGGCGATTGCGCAGGCTGCCCAGTTCCTGGCGCCGGCCGGCTGGCTCAACATTTTTGCTGGCGTGGCGCGAGGGACAATGGCTTCGTTGGAATTAAGCCGCCTCCTCACTGGCGCCCGGATCATCGGCAGCAGCGGATCGGCACTGGCCGATATGCGTCAAACACTGGAGTATGTGGAGTGCGGAAAGCTCAATTCAAATCGATCCTTGGCGGCCATCGGTGGCATGGAAGCCGCCGCGCACGGGTTGGAGGACGTGAAGAGCGGGCGCTATGCCGGCAAGGCACTGATCTTTCCGCACATCAGCGGATTGGGCATGACCGCGCTGGAGCAGCTGGGCTCGGTGATGCCGACAGTGGCGGCCGAGCTGGAAGACGGGATGTTCTGGACCCGCCGAGCCGAGCAGGAGCTGTTTCGTATCACCGCCGCACCAGAGGCAGAGGAATCTGAGAAGGAAACGAGATGACCCGAGAAAGCGAACGAGCGGCGCCGAAGGTAGCGCGAAGGCAGGCGATTCTGGGCGCCGCCGGAACGTTTGGAGGACTGTGGATGAGCACCCTGCCGGCGAGCGCAAAGAGCACCCAGGCCAACAACCGCTTGAACATTGGCGTGGTCGGCGTCGGCGATCGCGGCGGTGACAACCTGGCGGCTGTCAAGAGCGAGAATATCGTGGCCCTGTGCGACGTGGACGATACGTTTCTTGCGCCGGCGGCCAAGGAGTTTCCAGCGGCCCGCCTGTATCGGGACTTCCGCCGCATGATGGAGCAGCGCGATATCGATGCCGTGGTAGTGAGCACACCCGACCACATGCATGCGCCGGTGACGATGGCCGCTCTGAAGTCGGGTCGGCATGTCTATTGCGAGAAGCCGCTGGCCCATACCGTTTACGAAGCCCGCCAGGTCACGGACGAGGCAAGGCAACGCGGACTGACCACGCAGCTCGGAACGCAGATTCACGCCGGCGACAACTATCGCCGCGTCGTCGAGGTGATACGCAGCGGCGCCATCGGAGTGGTTACGGATGTTCACGTTTGGGCGGATCGAATCTGGACCGGAACAGGGAGGCCTACCGACAGACCTCCGGTTCCATCCACCCTGGTGTGGCCGCTGTGGCTGGGTGTCGCGCCGTTACGGCCATATAACCCGGTATACCTGCCCGCCACATGGCGCGGATGGTGGGATTTTGGTGGCGGAACGCTGGCCGACATGGCCTGTCACCACGTCGATCTGTCGAACTGGGCACTGGAACTGGGTCCACCGATTTCCGTGGAGACTGAAGGACCGACGCTCCTTGCCGAGAATACGCCTGCATGGTTGATCGCCCACTACCAGTTCGCGGCAACCCGGGTCAACCCGGCAATATCACTGACTTGGTACAACGGTGGAAAGCGGCCACCGCAATTTGCAACCGGCGAGCTGCCCGCGTGGGGCGATGGCACTCTGTTCGTAGGCGAAACCGGCATGCTGTTGGCAGACTACGGCCGCTACGTGCTGCTGCCTGCCGATCAGTTCGTGGGCTATGTGCCGCCGGCTCCATCCATTCCGGCGTCGATTGGCCACCATCGCGAATGGATCGAGGCATGCAAGAACCACGGCCAACCCCGGCCACTATGCAACTTCGACTACGGTGGGCCGCTCTCGGAAAAGGTGTTGCTCGCCAATGTAGCCTACAGATCCGGTAAAAAGCTGGAATGGGACTCCGCCTCGCTCTGCGCACGCGGGTGCCCGGAAGCCGACGCCTTCATACGCCCGCACTACAGGCGGTTTTAGATGGCAGTACCTGTGCACGCAAGCTCAACCGACTTGCGTCTGTCTGGTCGTGTTGCCGTTATAACGGGAGCCGGCCAAGGCCTGGGCGAAGCGCTGGCGCACCGGTTGGCGCAAGAGGGCTGTCATGGCGTATGCGCGGCAGATCGGAATGGTGTGGCTGCCGCGCGAGTTGCCGCTGAGGTTGCCGCGAAGTATCCTGGCTGCAAAACCCTGGGCGCGCAGTGCGATGTGACCGATGAGGCCGAGGTTGCGGAGATGGTTCGCTCAACCGAGGCGCATCTGGGACCCCTGGACCTGGCCGTTTCCAACGCAGGCATTCTGAAGGCCGCCGATGTGCTGGAGCTGACGGCGGAGGATTGGCGCGACGTTCTGGATGTGAACCTCACGGGGTACTTCCTCACAGCACGGGAGGCGGCTCGGGCTATGGCGCCTCGCAAGCGCGGCGTGATCATTCAGATCAACTCCAAGTCAGGCAAGAAGGGCAGCTTTCGTAACTGCGCCTACGCCGCCAGCAAATTCGGCGGAATCGGCCTCACCCAGAGCCTGGCGCTCGATTTAGCCCCGCTCGGCATACGGGTAAATGCCGTCTGTCCCGGTAACCTGCTGGATGGCACACTCTGGCAGGAGAGTCTTTTTGATCAGTACGCCAAAACGCAGGGAATATCGCCCGAGGCGGTTCGACGGAAGTATCTCGATCAGGTGCCGCTCGGACGTGCCTGTACGTACACAGATGTTGGTAATGCCGTTGTGTTTTTGGCCTCGGACGAGGCCGCGTATATGACGGGGCAAGCGATCAATGTTACCGGTGGCCAAGAGATGCGCTAGGCGTGGCCTCTGGCTGACGGTGCTCGTGGCGCTGTCGCACGCTGTGCGCGCGCAAAGTGCACTCACCCCGCCACAGCCAACCACCCTACCGTTCGTGTTTTCAGGCGGCGTCATCATCGTGCCGGCTTCCATCGGCACGTCACCTGCCCTCCCGTTTGTATTGGACACCGGCGCGGGCCAGACGCTCATTCGCGCTGATCACATCGGCGACCCTGGCGCCGGCGCTAGCGTCTCAGTTCCCTCCGCGGCCGGCCTGATTGCCGGTCGCAAAATCCTGGTGAACAGATTTTGCATTGGCAGTGGACGCGCCACACTGTCGTGTGGCCCCACGGCAGTACTGGTTTCCAACAAGGCCGTCATACCGTCACCGCCGGGTGTAAGGGCCTGCGGCATCCTTGGCATGGACGTACTGGCTCACTGGTGCCTTCAATTCGATTTCGTGCGATCCTGTATTACATTCTGGCCTGGCGGCGCCCGGCCGGAGTTGAAATGGGACAGCCACAACGCGCCGGTATTCACGTGCTTGCTGACGCGCGACAATGGCGGTGTGCTTCCAGACGTCTCTGTCAATGTCGGCGGCGACTCGCCATTCGACGCACTGGTCGATACTGGGTACACAGGTCTCATGCTGATGCCGTACAGTTGTGCGGTTTCCGCCGGATTCGTGGAGCAGCACTATCCGAGAATCGTCGTGACCGCACAGACGCCGGCCGGAGCGTACAAGATTGCAAAGGCGCGCGCACAAACGTTGACGATTGCGGGCATTGATGCCAGCGGCCGGGTGGTGGATATCGATGAACGTACCGACGGCAGCGCGCCAACGTTTGGGTTTGTGGGTACCCAGTTTCTACGGTACTTCAACATCGTGCTGGATCTGCCGGCCGGACGGATCACCCTGCAGCGCAACAGTCTCGCCGAGTCACCGAACCCGCTCATTAAGCCATCGCTGGGTCTGACCGTGAAGGCGTTTCCGGCCTGGCTGCTGGTTACCACGGTTGTGCGCCTCTCGCCAGCTCAGCAAGCGGGAATCCATCCCGGCGACAGGATTACGGCGATAGGTCGCCACGATGTCCGTGACCTGACCGGCGCCGCTTCGAGGCTAGTCAACGCAGCCGCGCCCATCCTGCTCCACATTCAGCCGGCCGTAGACCCAAACCTGGGCACAATTGGCCCGGTTTGGGCCGCGTCGATCTCGCCTTCGGCGCCGATCGACTGGGGCAGGCAGGAACGGTGACGGCCGGGTTGTGAGCCGTCAGACCGCAGTGGATCCTTCGTGGAGTTACGACCGCGTTGCCGAGGAGTACGACCAGTCGCGTACGGTTCCGCAAGACGTGGCTCGTCGCCTATGGCAGATCGTGAAGGCAGCCGGCAGCCTGAGCGACGGTTCTGTAGCGCTGGATGCAGCGGCTGGAACAGGTCGGTTTACATTGGCCGCAGCCACGGCCGGACTGAGCGCCGTCGCTGTTGATCGCTCGGCCGGTATGCTCTCCGTACTCCGGCGCAAGGCGAACCAGAGCGCCGTGACCGTACAGTGCGCGTTGGGAGACGTTACGGCCCTGCCGCTGCGGAGCGAAACGATCGATGTGGTCCTGATGGTCCACATCCTGCACCTGCTGCCTGACCCGGACGCAGCGCTCGCCGAGGTCCAACGCGTGCTTGTACGCGGTGGAATGCTGTTTGCCGCGCGCGAAGTACGCGAGGAGATATCGCTGCGCGACCAATATGTCACGCTCGCCGCCGGCCTTGGCGCAACTGCGGAGTCTGGTTCGCCGATGGATGCGGTGCTCGCACATCTTACTGAGAACGGCGCCAACGTGGAGCGCGTCGACGACGGCATCTTGTGCTGGCGGCGGAGGTTAAGCTGGGAGCAGGCGCTCGAGCAACTCCGCAGCCGCTCCTGGCACTATCAATGGACGATCAGTTCGGCCGCGCATGATGCGGTCATGGCGCAGTTGGAGCTCTGGATGCGCGCTAACGAAATTATCCCGGAGCAGGAGTGGTCCGGCGCAGCCGCCCTACACCTCTGGCGCGTCGGCTGGCCACCGGCAATCTGAACTCCAGCCGGCAGCGACGGGTATTCTTTCGGAAGGAAGGAGCGCAGGGATGGCAAAACGCAAGCTGAACGTGGCTCTCATCGGATACCAGTTTATGGGAAAGGCGCACAGCAATGCCTGGCGCCAGGCAGGTCGGTTCTTCGACCTGCCCGCAGACCCAATCCTCAAAGTACTGTGCGGTCGAAACGAAGCCAAAGGGCGGGCCGCCATGGAGCGGCTCGGCTGGGAGGAGTTCGATACGGATTGGCGCCGCGTTATCGAGCGGCCGGATATCGACATCGTGGATATCGGTACGCCGAATGACAGCCACGCGGCCATCGCACAGGCCGCGTTGGCAGCCGGCAAACATGTGCTGTGCGAGAAGCCGCTTGCCATCACCCTGGATGATGCCCGGGCCTCATTCGAAGCAGCGCGTGCCAGCGGCAAGGTGAACGGTATCTGCCACAACTATCGGAAAGCGCCCGCCATCGCATATGCCGAACAGCTGGTGCGTGAGGGCAGGATCGGCGCTATCCGCCACTTCCGTGGCGCATACCTGCAGGATTGGATCCTGGATCCCGGTGTGCCGCTCGTTTGGCGATTGGACAAGCGCATCGCGGGCAGCGGCTCCAACGGCGATCTGAATGCCCACCTGATCGATACCGCGCGGTTTATGCTCGGCACGGAGTTCACAGAGGTGTCGGGCATGAGTGAGACGTTCATCCGGAAGCGCCCACTCCTCGCCGACACCGAAGGCGGACTGGCGGGATTCACAGCTTCGGGTGAGCTTGGTGATGTTACCGTCGACGACGTCACGGCGTTCCTGGCTCGGTTTCAGAGCGGCGCTACCGGCACGTTTGAGGCTACCAGGCTGGCGCCGGGCCGCAAGAACTACAAGCGGTGGGAAGTAAACGGTGAAAAGGGCAGCATTGCGTTCAACTTAGAGCGAATGAACGAGTTTGAACTCTACCTGGCAGACGACCCGCAGGGAACTCAGGGCTTCCATCTCGTACAGGCTACTGAGAGCTTTATGCCCTATATGCAAGCGTATTGGCCCGTAAGCCATATCCTGGGTTACGAGCATACCTTCGTCAACATGATGAAGGATTTCGTTGATGCGGTCGCGTCTGGCGGCAGGTTCTCTCCCGACTTCCAGGATGGATACCGGAACCAGGCCGTGCTCGCCGCGGTAGACGCATCGTGCGCGTCGCGCCAGTGGGAGCAGGTGGAACGGTAGCTCTGCCCGGCTCGGCAACGCGGTGGTGCCTGACCGATGGAACCAGAACGCATGACGGCCCGGTATCTGTTAGATAACAGGTGGATCGAGGAGTACACATGAAACACGGGCTGCGTTCACTTCCACTGGTCGTGTGCGGCATACTCGCGGTGAGCGCTATTGCCGCAACAGCATGGTGGCCCGAAAGCAACTCACGTTCGCAGCAGTTACAAAGCGAACGGTGGCCGCAGCCGGCGCCCCAGCTTTCCGGCGCACCGGAGGACTGGCTGAACACCAACGGCCGGCCGTTGGACCTGCGAAACCTGGCGAACACGCATCACGTGGTTCTGATCGACTTCTGGGAGTACACCTGTGTAAACTGTCTTCGAACCCTGCCGTATCTTGAGGAGTGGAACAGGCGGTACGCCAAAGACGGGTTGGTTATTATCGGCATTCATGCTCCGGAGTTTCAATTTGCTCACTCCATCGCGAACGTAGCTGCCGCCGTCAAACGACTCGGCATTACCTATCCGGTACTGGTTGACAGCCAGTACGTGAACTGGAATCTGTTTCGCAACTCCTACTGGCCGCGCCACTACCTCGTTGATTGGAGGGACCTGATTGTGGCCGACCATAGTGGCGAGGGTGGCTACCGTGAGACCGAGTTGGAAATCCAGCGGCTGCTGCACCAAATCCACCCTACCCTCCACTTTCCACCACCGATGAGCCCCGTGCACAGCTCGGATAAAGCGGGTGCAGTCTGCTACCCGATGACGCCGGAGTTATACGTAGGCTCACGCGGCGCCGAAGAGGGACAGCACGGCAACCTGGACCCGTGGCAACCTGGCCACACGCAGCTGTTTGTGGATCCTGGGGTTCCGCACGATGATGGTGAGGTGTATGCGAACGGCCTCTGGACACAAGAGCTGGAGAGCCTGCAGCACGCTCGGCATACCACCGACCTATCCGATTACATCGCCCTGAAGTACCACGCCTTGCAGTGTAATGCCGTCATCAAGCCTGAGACCGGCAAGCCGTTTATGCTGTTCGTGGCGCAGGACAATCTGCCGGTGCCCAAGGCCGATGCCGGAGCGGATTTGAAGTACGACAACACGGGCAACAGCTATCTGCTGGTTGATCAGCCGAGGATGTACTACGTGATCAAGAACCGCAAGTTCGGCTACCACGAGCTGCGGCTTGCCACGCGGTCGCCGGGTTTCGGTCTCTACTCTTTCACGTTCACCTCGTGTGAAGAACCGTAATCGTGTGGCTGGCGCCAACCGTGGAAGTCGCCTTTAGCCGCGCCGCTCGATAATGCTGACGGGGTCCAGGGATCGCAGTCGAATGGCTACCGTGATGATGGCGAACACTGTAATGGCTATTGGCAGCGGCGCCGCGAATGCATAGCCGGTGAGGTCATACGGGTCCAGCAGCAGCCCCCTTGGTACGATAAACAGCAATCGAAGCGCCTGCAGCAACGCGACGGTTCCCGCCATGCCTGCCGTCCACCCGATGATGCTGATAATCAGCGTTTCCGCGGCCGCCCACCACAAGAGGAACGCACGACTGTGGCCGATGGCGTACAGTGTAGCAACCTCCGGCAACCGCTGCGAAAAGTAGATGTTGGACAAGAGACCACAAACGAACGCGATGCAGAACACAATGATGCCGACGACGAGATCGAGAATCAAGTAGAGGTTTGCCAGCGAGCTCCGCGTTTCGCGAACCAATCCGCTGTACTTCCAGACGCGAACGATACCGCCATCAACCGCGTGCGTGGCCGCTACATCCAGCCGTCGCTGCGCGGCCAGACTGGTTGACGGCGCGAAGCCGATCAGCGCGGAGTATGTGAATGGCGAGTGGGCGTCGACGAACTTCCGGGATGTGAGACCCAGCCAGACCGGTCCGCCGAGTAGACCGGTGACCTTAATTGGCTCCGGTGCGTAGCTATCTTGCGAGTCGGGCGTGCATATGTTTCCACCGAGGGCTACATGCAGGTTGCGCGCCACGGCTGCCGAGACTACCGCCTCCGGCGCGCCATCCACCGGCATTCGGCCGGCGATCAATCTCACGCCCGATCGCTGCATAATCATGCGCCGGCCAGCCGCCGTCATGCCGAATATCGGCAGCGGCATCTTGCCAAAGATGGTATGCACCAGGGTTTGGTATGAGTGGACGCGAAACAGCGGACCCATTTCCGGAAGCGCCCGGAGGCGCTGAACCTGCCCTGCAGGGATTGTGAGTGCGTTACGTGGGGTAAACCCGGTGAGATACCGGTTATAGCCGTACAGCGTGTAGATGGTAAGGTTGATCGAGTCGACAATTGTGACAACCGACGCCACCAATACCACAGCGAGAGCAATCACGAACGCCACCGGCAGGGCGCGGGCCGGGTTTCGCCGAATGGCGAGCCAGGGGCTAAGGACGCTGCCGGTACGCCTCACCCTGGCGCATCCGGTGACTGCAGCGCATGGTTGGCATTCAGATGAGCGGTGCAGTTCAGCAGCACAACACGCAGCCGCCTCGGCGCAGGCTCCGTGTTCCACCGGACCACGGACAGCGAAGCATTGCTCAATTCAAGGTGAAATGCGCTCTCGATATCCGCGCCAAGCAATCGCGATAGGAGCAGCGCCAGGCTTCCGCCGTGCCCAACTACCACGGAGACCGCGCCGGGCGGCGGCTCGGCGATTGCATCCCAGGCTGCGGCCATACGATGATGCGCAGCCAGGACCTCTTCTGACCCCGGCGGCCGCACGTGCGCCGGATCGGCCCGGAAGGAACGGTACAGCTCGGCCTCGCCATTCGCGGCGATATCGTTCGCTGTGAGACCTTCCCACCGGCCAAGGGCATATTCACGTAGGCGTGGGTCTGTTACTACACCGGCGCCGCACCGGAGTGAGATCGCCGCGGCCGTTTGTGACGCTCGACGCAGGTCGCTGCTGTAGATGGCGCTTACGGGCGCAAAGTCACGGGCGATGCGATCGGCCAAAAGGCCAGCCTGTACCACTCCGGCTGGCGAGAGGCAGACGTCGGTCTGCCCCTGGATGCGCCCTTCCAGGTTCCACGCGGTCTCACCGTGCCGAACGATGAGAACGCGTGAAACGCTATTGAGATTCACCGTGGGGTTAAACTAAGGATGAGGCTGCGCGCCTGGCGCCGGAGGCTGCACAAGCGTGGCGCCCTTCGGCGGCACGAAATGGAACAACGACGCCGGCACGCTAGCTTTGAACGATTGGCTGGTGAATGTGACTTCGGTGTTCGCGGCCGGCGCGTCATGTACAATGCGCAGGCACTCGTTCGTCTGCTTGTCGATATAGAATACGGTTGGCGCGAGGAATGGGGCGATCTGGCCGCGCTGCTGCGGCGAAATGGTGGCGGGCAGCGGCGGAACGGGGACTTCCACCACCCATACGGCACGTGCACCAACGTGAGTAGCTGGAAGTAATTTGATGCCGGAGGTTGGGACGGCCAAACCCAGTATCTGCCCAGCAGTCAGTTTTGGCGGCGCCGGCCGCGAGATGTATTTCTTCGTGGCAGGATCGAACTCCACCATTGCAGCGCCATCCGACATCCTCAAATCGTGGCGGTGGATTGCGGCCATGCCGCCGGAACCATTAGCTGCGGTTTCCACGCGAAACTTGTTCGGCGCACGATATAGAACATGCTGCGTGCTTATGATTGAACCGGTCGGCTTGCCTTGCTTTTTTGACTGCGTCAGCGTGATGGTGGCGCTAAATGACGAGGCGGCGTTGTAGTGCGCCTCCATCTTGTTGAAAACCGCTGTGCCGGATTGAGCGGAAGCGAACCCTGTGCCGACCAGCGATGCAGCCGCGCATGCACAGAGAGTCCGCAGGACCGAGCAGGAGGCAAAGCGTTTGGAGTGGTGAGGAACTTGCATTAAGGAAGGCTCCGTTCGAGCTGGTTCGGAAAGAGTGCTGGTGTGGCCGACAGGGGCGAGAAGGCAGTTATGCTGGGGGCGCCAAGCCGAGAGAGTATACCCGACAGGCATCGGGCCTATCGCGCCCGAAGCGTATCCATAAACGACCAGCCCGCCAGCAGCGACGGGAAGACGAAATTCGCGCTTACCACCCATTCGCCGGCGGATGACCCTATAACGGACTGGGTAGAGGAGAGTAGTACGAGCAGCGCGGCCAGGCCGAGCGCAACGCCATACGCCGCAACCATGAACCGGGAGAGCGACCCCTTGAAGCTGCCGATAGCGAAGTAGACTGCTGCCGACACGTAAAAGGAGAAGATGGCCACAACGCCCAATGTCACGTATGGGGGCAAAAGCGGCATCTGTTTGCGCTGGTGGGCAGCGAGCAGCCCCTCGTGCGAGACCGGAGGAAACCGTGCCCCCAGGGAGAGCAGCACCCCGCCGCTGAGACCAACCAATACCAGCGCTAAGGCCAGAGTCAGTGAGATTCCAGCGATGACCGGAGTACCGGGTGTGAAGAGGGCGAGCAAAATGCCGACCACAAACGTTCCGATAGACGCTACAGCCACGGCGCCGATGGTGGCGGCGGCACGCTCCGCGGTTTGTGGTGGATGTGGTGTGCGAACGCCGACACCGAAAACGGGGCCGGCAGCGCGCGCAGCGGGACCGGCGCCACCCTTGAGCGCCGTCATTTTGGCATGCACAGACCAATTCGGCGGATTCAACTGGATGGCATATGCGTACGAGACGGAGGCGTGGGAGAACTGGTTCCTCCGCGCATAGAGATCGCCCATCAATTCGTGTGCGGCCGCGGCCGCCGGGTTGACCTGCAGCGCTTGCCGGCAAAAGAGCTCTGCATCGGACCACCGCCGGCTGTTTGCAGCGGTGACGGCAGCGGCAAACAACTGGCGGAAGCTCACGGCGTCGGCGGACTCACGGGATGCCGTTCTGCCAAACCCGTTGAAACCTGCGGCGGCCGGCTGAGGCGCCGCCGGCCGTCGTTGTGCCGTTGGCGGGCGGTTTGACTGCAGCAGTTGACGCTCCGCGTCGTACACGGCGCGTTTGCCCGCGTCACCGAGAACATTCCACGCGTTGTTTATCTCCTGAATACGCGCCACGGCAGAAGGTTCGTGGTTTCTATCTGGATGAAAACGCAGCGCAAGCTCGCGATAGCGCTTCTTGATTTGGGCGATATCTGCAGTCGGGCTCACGCCAAGGATCGCGTAGTAGTCGGGCGGCGCACTCACGCCGCTTTTCCATTCCGACGACGCCGGTTTGGACGATCACCCGTGCACGGAGTTCGGGAAGCCGTCATCCGCCGACGGCTCCGGTATCTCTGGCAGCCAGGCCACCATAAAAGCGCATCAGCGCCAACAGTACTAATAGTGCCACAAGGAGAAAGACGATGATGGCGAAGATCGTCGCCACTTTATGCGTTGCGCTTCGGCCCTCTGCTTCGTAGTACTCGGCGACCTTGTCCATGGTTGCATCCAGATTGCCGGTAACCTCGCCAGTCCTCATCATGTCGATAGTAAGCTTTGGAAAAAAGCCGGAACGTGCCAGTGCATCCGAAATTAGTCCGCCCTGCTCTGCGGTGAGGCCCGCGCGATACGCTGCCGCGCAGGCAACTGCATTGCCGCAAGAGTCGCCGGCAACGCGCACAGCCGTTCCCAAAGCGAATCCGCCACGATAGAGCGCCGCGAGCGTGCGAACAAAACGGGCCGCTACAAACGACCGGACTATTCCACCGGTAACAGGCACGGTCACCTTGATTTGATCATACGCCTCGCGCGCGGAACGGCTGTTGAACACCACCAGCCGAAACAATGCAACCACGAGCACCACGGGTATCAACAACATCAGCGCGAACCCGATGGTATCCATAAAGTAACCAGCAGGGGTCATACGACCGAGAACCAGGTCGGCTATGGCGGGCATGCCGGTGACGAAGAAATTACCTCCGAGGAGCATCAGCGCTACAAAAAGTACGAGCTTGGGGTAGAGCGTTTCGGCCGCGATGAGGCGCTTGACCTCCAGTTCATGCTCCACGTAGCCGGCCATCCGCCGGAGCGCTTCGTCCAGCATACCGCCCTGCTCGGCAGCCTGAAGTGTGGCGATCTGCATGGCGTTGAACAGCCAGGGTCGCGCTGCAAACGCGTCGCTCAGTTTGCCGCCGCGCTGAACGTGCATGTAAGCGTCGGCGGCCAGGCGCTTCAACCGCGGGTTGGTGGTGTTGCCTTCCAACGAGACCAGCGCCTGAAACAGCGGCAGTCCAGCCCCTATGAGCGTTGCGAACTGGCGATAGAATGCGGCGAGATCCTTAAGAGCGGCGCCGGCGAACAGAGGCTTTATCAACCGATCGGCAAACCGGTCGGCGATGCTCTTGCGGCTGTCATCCACCTTCCACGTGGCGACCGTTCCAAAATCCATTCGCGACGGCGCGGCGGCGCCGGGTTGGCTGGAACCGATGGTCGCGGATACCGGCGCGGGCGGCGGCTCGACGCGGCCGCCACGCTCCCACGGCTCGAGTCTGCCTACGGTGCCGTCTGCCCCGATGTTGAGCATTGCGTCGGCCTGCGCCGGCATCACAGCAACAGCCCTGCTGAGATCGAGGACTCCGGGAGGGGCAGCCGAAGAGGGAACTGCCACGGCGGATTCAAGGCGCGTAGCCACCAGGCCCAGGCGACGTATGGCATCTGCCGCAGAGGCGAGATCCTCCGCTTCTACCTCTCCCGAAACCTGGCCACCTTCTGAGCCTGTGGCAGTATAGCGGAATGTACCCATGGGGATTCCTCTACTGTACCCAGCCGTCTGTGTAGTGAAACACCTGATAGAAGTAGGCTTTTACCAACCAGCATACCGAGAGGCCGCCGATGATAATGGCCGCCATCAGCCCAAGACGAAATATCGCAAACCTGGCGCGCGTGGTTGCCGTGGCGGTTTGCTCCCTGTAGTAGTTTTCGGCCTGACCCAGCATCTCGACCATCTCACCGGATTGGTGACCCGTCATCACCAGCTGCTCCACGCCATCCGTGAAGAGCCCAGTGTGCCGGAACGCCTCCGGGATCGGCGAGCCGCGCTGGACCATCTCGCCAGCCTCCAGCAGATGGTTGCGGATAGCGAGATTGCTGGCGCTCCACGCGGCGCCGTTCCAGGCCGCCGCCGGCGGCAGGCCGGCCTGATAGAGACGCTTCAACATCGTAAGGAACAGCGCGATGGCGCCCTGCCGCTGCAGGTTGCCGAATGGCTGAATCCTGAGCGACCAGGTATCGCGTCGGAGGCGCCACTTCGGTGACTGCAAGCGCCGTCCGGCCCACCAGATCAGCCCGATGGCGAGGGCGCAGATGGGCAGGTTGCGAAATAGCACCAGTTCCATGTACAGCCCGTATTGCATATTCGGAAAGATGGTGGGAAACAGCGGCTGGATGATCGGCACCATCAGCACTGCCTGGAGGGCCATGGCCTTCGGTATCCACGCGCCACGATACAGAGCGATGTTATGCTCGTAGATGTCGGCGATCTGCAGAAGCGCCACCTCTACGAAACCGCCCAGTTCCCCCGCCCGAACCAGGCCCGTGACGTGGTCTGGGAAGACGTCCGGCATCTGCTCCATAACCGACGATACCGTTTGTCCGGTGCGGGCAGCAGCGGCCATCTGCTCCGCGGCTTTCCGAAGGCGCGAGTTCGGAGTTCGAGGGGCCAGCGACTCCAGTGAAGTGTAGAGTGAGGCGCCACTGCGCGCCAGGGCGGCAAACTGCTGAAAGAAGAAGAGCTGGTCGCGCGTAGATACGCGCCGGTGAAGCCAGCGAACGGGCTGCACAACCGGCGGCGTGGTGTACGCCACGTCGCCCGGCGCTGTTGGCGTCAGGTGAGCGACGGAGCCGGAGAACGTTATGCGAGCCCCGGCCGCCGGCGTGGCAGACACGGGCGCCAGAGCCGACGACGGCACGGCCAGCCTGTTGTGGGGCAGTGGCGCCGGTGCGGTTGAGGTGTCATTAGCTACAACTGCGCTACGCTTTACCGTGCCCACGCTTACAGCCCTGCCAATACCAAGCGATACCACCGAAAGGCCCTGATCCGCCAGAAGACCGTGAGCATGATGCTCATCCAGAGCCTCAACTTTGCCAACGACCGTTTTGCCTGCCGGGTCTGTAGCCTCGTACAGATAGTTCATAGTACAGCCATCCATTCCGGGCCGCAGAGACACTTCAACTCGCTCTTGTCGATCGCCCTTGCCAACCCTGCCAAGGGGAATCCGCCGGGAAGAACCAGGTCCGGCGCGATCTCATCGAGTGGAACTACCACAAACGGTCTTTCATGCAGGCGCGGATGTGGTATCACCAGATCATCCCAGGCGGCTTGAATGTTGTCCATGAGAAGGAGATCGATATCGATACTCCTTGGCAAGTTATGCTCTCCGGGGTTACGTCCGCCAGCAACTTCCACCTGGTGACATATCTCCAACAGCCTCTTTGGATCGGCAACGGTATGCAGTTCTATAACGCAGTTGAAGTGGTGCGGATATGCCGCCGCATCGGTCGGCACCGGTCCCAGATGCGGCGAGGTGTACAGTGACGAGTGTCGCCTGGCAATAATCCCCTCTGTACGCGCCAACCGCAGAACAGCCGTGCACAGGTTATCGCGCCGATCTCCCAAACTGGAGCCCAGCCCGAGAAACGCAGTTCGAAGTGATGACGTTTCCTGTGATGACACCGCGAAGTACCCGCGATCGCGCAAACTCAATCTATTATACGGATTCGACGCTCTGAGGTGTCGCTTCGTTCGCGCGTGAGGCCACCCCTATCGCCTAAAGGCCCTTGATGAACCGGGTGGCCTCGCGCGCATACGTACTGAACGGATTCTTCAGCTCCAACTGGCGGCTGCGTTCAATATACACGGCGTCCCAGTCGATAAGGTATCGAAGTCCGGGCGTTTTCAGCAGATGGCGGATGATGGCTGCGCGACCAAATGCCCTGGTATCGTCCGGCGGATTCTCGACCGCGGCTGCCACCTGATCGTCGGTCGTCAGCCTAACGAGGTCACCAATGCGCTCCAACTCGTAGCTCAAGCCGCGTTCGGGATCGATGTTGTGATACTCGAGGTCCACACTCTGCATGGCGTCATCGTGCCAGCTTCCACCCGTTTCCTGGATAAACCGCGAATAGAGCCGGTATTTGGCGGACCAGTCGAGGCGATCGGCTGTGCTCAACGGATCAACCTCCAGGTCGTTGAGCGTCCTCTCCCACTCTGCTAAGACCATTTCAGTGCGTTCGCCGGCGCCGGCGCACCGCTTCTTGGCGGCCGCCAGCCAGGCTCGCTGAAGATCGACGGCACGTATCGTTCGGCCGTTGGTAAGTTCAACCACCCAACGCCATTTAGGATCGCGTGAGATGCGCCTCAATGCCATGAGGGGATCGGCAATCTGCAGTTCGGTTGGCGCAAGTCCCTCCTCCACGAGATCCAGCGCGAGGCTGGTTGCCCCGCACTTGAGCATGCAGGCGTATTCACTCATATTGCTTTCGCCAAAGAGTATGTGAAGGCGGTGCAGGTTGCTGTAGCTGTAGTACGAATCCCATTTCGGATTTATGATTGCCCGGTTGAACCGTACGCGTGATGAGACCGTTTTGACAATGTGGTCGGCTCGCTGGCTCAGTTGGAAATCGACGCTGGAATCGAGCTCCACGCCATAGAAGTTGGAGACCCACACGTAATCGACCTCATGCTCACCCACGGTCATCACGTTCGTCTTGCTGCCGGGCCGCGTGAGCCGGTGCCCGCCGACACGCCCGGTACCGGCATAGATTTGCCGCGTTATGAGGAACGGTATGAGTGCCGTGAGCGCCTCACTGTAGGCGTTGTCCTCGATCTGCACCAGGTAGTTTTCGTGGCAGCCGAACGTATGACCGGCAAAGTGGTCGATGCTGTTGCTGTGGAAACTGATAACATCCTGCAGACCCATGTCGCGCACGATGCCGGCAAGCAAAACGCGTCCAGCCCGGTCGTGCGCAACCAGATCGATGATGTCACAGCATTCCGGCGTAGCATACTCTTCGTGACTCCCAACGGCATCCACGTAGAGTCGGGCTCCGTTCTTCAGGAAACCGCCGGCCCGCATTGGTTCAAAGGCATAGTCACGGGCGTGCAGGTCCAGTAACCCAAGCGCCCGTTCGTAAAACGCATGATCGCGCACGCGGTCGACCGCGTCCTCCGGCGACATCCCCGCCTCCGGCTGCACCATGCACCCGAATTCGGTCTCAATACCCACGATCCGCTTTTCCATATGGTTACTCGCCAGGCGTCAAAGCCGGGCGGCCAGCGCTTCGCGAATAGAGGCCTCTGGAACCAGGCGGAAACGCGGCGCGCCGTCCGCTGTCCGCTCCAGGAGGCCGACCTCGGGGGTCCTGTCTTCAAGCAGAGCGTTCAAATAATCCGAGTCGACCGCCTCCCCATCATCAGCAGCCTGAACTTCATCGCGGTCGTCCGGTCGAATCTCGGACCGGCGAGTGCGATCTGCTCGCGCACCTGCGGCCCACGCCCGCGCGGCGATGTCGATCGCTACACTCAACTTCGGACGCTCTGGCGTAGGCTCGAGATGCTTTCGCATCGCCTCCTCGGCGGCGAAACTGCCCGCAACTACCGCTGCTTGCCGCAGCACCTGATACTCGCCATCGTAATTCAGCGTGACGAAGGAATCGGATTCCGGCGAACGTCCCAGTTCGGCGAATACAGCCCGCACAACCCAGGGTACCGAGAGTTGGTCGCCGAACGCCTTCTTGATTGATGGGCTCAGAGCGAATCCAACCAGGCGGTGGATGGTCACATCATCCGGGCTGCGTTCAAACCCTTCCTGGTGCGCGATCTGGATGGCGCTAAGCCGAATTGTTTCTACGTCGGATTGGTTTCCGAGCGCCGCAAACATCTGCCTGTCATATATCTCGTAGATCTTGCGCTGTGTGTGGCGCATCGAAAAGAGCATCACGCCTGCGTCAACCGCCATCCCCACCACCGGGCTACCGGAGACGAGCTTGTCCTGAATGAACTCCGTGCGGCGTGAGACCGCCTCGTTAAAGTCGTAGGGAGTGTACATTTAGCCTTGATGCGCCTGCTGCCCGGGTGTGCGGAGTTCATCGACGAGTTTTAGCAGCTCGTCATCGGGAACATCCACGATCCCGCCGGCGGTGATTGCCCGGGCGACCGGGAGAATCTTGGCGAAGCCTCCGGTTGCGGCATCGAGGTCAGCAGCAATATCCAACATGATCAGCGCCTGCCGAAGCGCGTCCGTCCGAGGCATCTTGTGAAACGGACCCAGTGTCTTCACGATATAGTCGAAGACGCCTCGAATCTGCATCGATCCTGAGCCGGCCGCGCCGAATTCAGCGCTCTCGAACCGGGCGCCCATTCCGTCGTAGAAAAAGATCCGGCCCTCACCCGCCTCCAGGTCGAACGTACTGAACACCGGAATGAAGCCGCCGATGCCCTGGAGCGCCTCGGGGACTCCGGCACGCACGACACGGGTCAGCTCGGCCAGCTTGCCATCCAGACTCATCGGCTGAAGGTAGGTGCGCTCGAACAGTTTGAACGACGTGCGCAGGTAGCGAACCACTTCCAGTGAACGGGCATACGAGCCGCTTATTGCGATTAACGTAACCTCATCAACGGCCAGAACCTTCTCGGCGTGATCGTACATCACGGCAAAGTTAGCGGTGGCTCTGCGGTCACCCACATTCAGAACGCCACCATCGAACTTCACCGCGATAACGGTGGTGCCGCACGTGTCCAATGCTGGCCGGCCACCCTCCTGCGGCGGTGGCTGCGCCGTGACGAAGCGATGTTGCGACCGTTCGAGAAGTGTCCAGAGATCCGGCGCAATTGTCATCTTGCTATTCGCCGCTGCGCTGCCGGTATCGGCGGGCAGATTCGGGATCGATCTGCCTCATTCGCTTCAGTAGGTCGCTTGTATCGGGCCGCTTCACATCGGGTTTCGATGGCCCTTCGTCATCGGCGCCCTTGCGTAGCGGGTTGACCGGCGCCGTCGGCGCCTGCTTTCGCTCTTCGCACTTCATGATCATGGTGGTGCCTCTCTCTCGTTTGCCAACCTACTGCCGCACACAGGCTCAAGCCGTCTTGGCGAGCGCGTCGATGATTTCCTGAACCGAGCCTGCCGCCTCGAGCTCTTTGTTCAGTATCGCCACGTTGGCTTCCACCAATGGCTCCAAACTGAGTGCAAGCTCCTGGTCCCCGTGATTAAACAGGATACCGCCCCAGCCCATGCTTCGCACGCTACCGGGGAACCGACGGATAAACAGCGCGCGGATCGCGGCACGCGTATCGGCTGGCGCCTGCCGCATCGCCATTTCAACCTGGTCCGGCGTAACCGTGTTACGCATCAGGCCAGCCGCATCGAGGCCATGAAACAGCCCTACGTCGGGATCCAGATCGTGGTAGGCCAGATCCAGGCTCTGCATGGTTGCGTCCGACCACTTGAGGCCCTCTGCCTCTCGGAACGTGTCGAGCAAACGGTACTTCGCCACCCAGTCGATGCGATCAGCCATACCTTCCGGCTCGTCGGCCAACCCATCCAGCGCGTCGCGCCACGCCGCGCAGGCCCACACGGCATCGGCATCGTCAAGCTGCAGCTGCTGGGCGGCATCCAGGTAGATCCGCTGAACCTCGATGGCCGTCCGCGGCGAGCCATCACAGCACTCGACCGTCTCTTTCAAGGTGAGATCGCGCGATACGCTGTGCGCCGCTCGTACGGGGTCTACCAGCTCCAGCTTCGGGCTCCATCCGCGTTCAAGCAACTCCACCACCAGTTGGGTTGCACCCACTTTAAGTGCCGTAGAGTGCTGCGCCATGTTGGCATCGCCGCAGATCACGTGAAGTCGGCGATACTGTGCGATCGAGGCGTGCGGCTCATCGCGCGTGTTGAATATCGGCCGGTTGTGCAGTGTGTCCACGCTGGCGGCCACCTGGAGAAAGTCGGCCCGCTGCGAGATCTGGAAGCCCACCCCACCGCGCTCCCGGATCTCCGAGCCTACCTTTCCCGAACCGGCGTAGATCTGCCGTGTTGCCAGAAATGGCAGCATAGCGGAAATGAGCGTTTGCACCGGCACGCTGCGCTGCATCAGATAGCTCTCGTGAGTGCCGTAGCTGGCTCCGTGAAAGTCGGTGTTGTTCTTGTAGATCGTCACTTTGCGGCCGGATGCTTGGCTCAATGCCCGCGCAGAGGCGAGGACGATGCGCTCGCCGGCTGCATCGTGCGCCACCAAATCGCGCAGCGACCTGCACTCCGGCGTGGCGTACTCCGGGTGGCCGTGATCGTTGTAGAAGCGCGCGCCATTTTCCAGGCATCGATCGCAGCGCGTCTCGCCGGCGCCCGGCGACGCGCCGATGTCGAATTGCGCGTCGACGGGATCCGAGGCCAGGAACTGCGCCGTAAATCCCCGCATGTCTCGACGGGGCTGCTCGCTCCGGTAGTTCCAGCACCGCACCGACGGAAATGGGCAGGCGCCGACGAGCGAAACGGTTTCGCGGATCCAGTCGCGAGGGCCACGTCCTTCAACGTGGATGCCGTATTCAGTTTCCAGCCCAGTAAGTCGGTTCACGGTTTCCCCGGGAGGCTTCGCCCCTAGATTACTTCGGGCGTGGCGCGTGCCCGCTCCGATTTGCGCGGTTTCCGCACGCTGGCAACACGCTCCGGCTCGTAGTCCAGCAGCTTCAACCAATCCTCGAGCGAATCGCCTTTCGGAAAGATCTCATTCTCGCTATACTCATCAGCCAGCGAAGCAAGCAGATCATCCAGGCGAATCCCTTCGGTACTCGACATCAACTGGATACTGCGCTTGATCGCCACATTCTTGGCACGCTCGACCACCGACTTGATCAGTGCGCCACTCACGAGATCGCACCAGTTAAGGACTTCGGAACTGCCGTTTCGAAGCATCACTTCCAGGCAGCGGGTTGCTTCGCTGCGTGTGAACAGAGCGTCGGTCACGCGGTCCAGCACTTCATTCAGCGCAGCGTCGGCATCGCCTTTGTGGTCGAGCACAAGCGCCGGATCGATCGGCATGCCGTTCAGGTAGATGCGGAAGATATCTCGCGAAGCGTTTCGGTCCGGCCGCCCGACTTTCACCTTGCGGTCCAGTCTTTCGGGCCGCAGGATCGCCGGGTCGATGTAGTCCGGCCGGTTTGAGGTCAGCATAACCACAACATTGTCCAGCGAAACCAGCCCATCCATCTCCGCGCAGAATTGCGGCACCAGGGTGTTGGAGATGTTCATCCAGCGGCCGCCGGACCTTGTTCGAAGGAGCGACTCGGCTTCGTCGATGAAGATGAACACGAGGCATCCGTCCGCCGCTTTCTCGCGCGCCTGGGCAAATAGGTCACGCACCATCCGCTCGCTCTCACCCAGCCACATATTCAGGATTTTTGGTCCGCTGATGTACATGAAGTACTCCTTCACGTTGCGGCCCGTTTCCGTTTTGTATGCCTGCGTGATGTTCCACGCGGTCGCCTTGCCGATCAGGGTTTTACCGCAACCGGGCGGACCGTAGAGCAGAATGCCCTTGAGCGGCCGCTTTTTGAAGCGCTCAAAGAGTTCGGCGTGGAGCAGTGGCGCCTCGATGGCATCGTTAATAACGCGGATCGCTTCGTCCTGTCCGCCGACCATGCTCCAGGGAAGCTCGGGCACCTCCTCCAGGTAGTAGTCGCTGCCTTGCTGGGCAGGATAGCACTCTATTGCGACCTTGAAGTGCGGTTCGACGCGCACCTCCGCGCCACTCTTGATAATGGCATCACGAATCGAGTCACCACGATACACGATGCGTGACTGCGATCCCTGAGAGTCGAGCGAAACCCGGAGCCGCCCATCCGGCATCACTTCGTTGACCTTCACCACCGATCCACCCTGGGCGTATCCAAGGGCGCCAACAATGGCAAACGCGTCGTTGATCCGTACCTGTACGCCCACTCCGAGCGATTTCTCCTCCATCGCGGGATCGATGTTGGCTAGATACTCCTGGTCGCCTACAGCAATTCTCGCCGTGCCGGCATGCACCTTTTGCCTCTGTCGCAACCGAGATTTCCGCGAGGCGGCGCTGCCCTCGGCTGGCGGGTCTTCCGGCGCGACCGTGCCCAGGCACACGGCAATTCGGTTTGCCGGTGCAATCAGTTTGTTATACGCCTCTTCATACTCGGCGATCGCCTTCACGGCCTCGGCCGTTACGCCCGCCTGCTGTTCAACCAGGCGGTAAATGTGGCGCAACGCACGATTGTACTCGTCACCAGGCCGCGTTACGGAGATCAGTGCGGTCAGTAGCTCAAGAGCTTCTGAGCTCGCGGCAGTTAATCCGGCATCGCCAGCGTCGGCGACCGATGGGTTCTCATCGTCCTCCGTCAAGCCGTCATCCTCGGGTAGTTGTCGATTGCGTCTCATCGTGCTGCATCCCTATGTTCCGCTGTACGTCCGTAGGCAACCCGATATAAGATACACTACGTTCCGTCGCCGTCATCGGTTCGAAGCGCAACCCGACGCACGACGCATGTCTCAACTTACTAAAGGCCGTAAGATGCCGCAAATGTTGCGCCTGTGCGCTCTCGATCTCGATGACACGCTTCTCAACAGCGAGCAGGAACTAACGCCGGCCAGCCGGGCAGCCGTTGCGGCAGCCGTAGACACCGGCATGGCAGTTGTGTTGGCCTCCGGCCGGATGCAGGCATCGGCTGCTCCCTTCGCGCGCGAACTCGACCTGACCACACCGATGATATCGTACAACGGGGCGATGGTATCGGCCAGCGTTTCGGGCCCGACCTGGCTTTCCGAAAGCGTTCCCGAGGGCCTCAGCGAGGTTATCGTGGAGGAGTGCGTCCGGCGCGGCTTGCAGCTCAACTTCTACTGGAACGATCTCCTCCATACGGCGCACGAAACTCCATGGCTGCAGTTATACCGATCGCGCACGCATTCGCCGGTGCGGTTTGAAGAGGATTTCGCTGCATTCTGCGCCGGCAAACGGCCAACCAAACTGCTGATCGTGGATGCGCCCGCGACGATTGACCGGATGCTGCCCGAGTACCAGGAGCGATTTGGCGAAGCCCTTTGTGTGACCAAGAGCAACGCGGAGTATCTCGAGTTTTTGCCTCCTGAAGCGAACAAGGGCAGCGCGCTGCGGATCGTCGCAGAGCGGCTTGGAGTACGGCAGGAGGAGACGCTGGCTATTGGTGATAGTTGGAACGACATCCCCATGCTCCGTTGGGCCGGCCTGGCGCTGGCCGTGGAGAACTGCAAGCCGGCGGTGAGGGCGGTCGCGAACGAGATCATTGGCTCTTGCGACGAAGACGGCGTTGCGGCAGCCCTGATGACACTGCGCCATCGGTTTGGTCCTCCGCCGTCGTAGGCAGTCCGCGCGCGTCGCGTTGCGGCTGCATTCTGCGAGTCGGCGCTATGCGACCTAATGAGACCTGAGCGATGACCGGAGCCGCGCTCGTGTTGGAAGCCGGGACCCACGGCAGAGAGATCCTTCGCTTTGCTCTGGATGACAGCGCTTATCGTTCACGATTGCAAGGTGCTAAGGTCCGGATGACAGTTGGCGCGACACTGGTCGGCGCAGAAGAAACCTTATCGTTGGCCGTTGGATGGTGGCTTGAGCGGCGCGCGCTTCAAGCCGCGCGTGATCGCCGGTATCGTGGGCTGCCCGACAACTGCAACATCACGTGGGCCTCAACGTCGCAGTATAATGCCTACAACGGCGCCGCAACCGATAACCGGCACGCAAGCCGGTTGGCGACGTTCGTCTACACTGCGTTCACGCTCGGCGCGAACATTCTGTTCCAGGATTATTGCAGTCCGGACGAGCCGACGATGTGCCCTCGCACAATATGGCAGAATGACGCTCAGAGGACGGTGACGTTCAACCCGTACACGATGGGCCCATGCGCAACGGACTACTCATGCGGGTCGTTCTTTCCTCCCGCGAGCTCCCGGCATCACCTCGCGGAGCTCGCGGCACACGAAATAGGTCACTGCCTTGGTCTCGGCCACACAGATCTGGTCCTGCCTGGCGATCACGGCGCACTGATGTGGTCGACGGAACAAAACTGGTTCCTCTGCGGCACCGCCGTACGCACGCCTGACGAGGCGAATGAATTGACCAACCTAGGCTATACGCAATGCCCAATGCGTGCGCATCGAGGCAAGTAACGAGGTAAGTAACCATGTTACAGGTCGATCTGATGACGCCCTGCCTGGCGCTCACCCTCGCCTTTCTGCCGTTCACAGGCTGCAAACCAGCCGGCAGTTCGCCGGCACCGCCGGTCTGGCGGTACGCCGTTGTATTTCATCTTTCCGGCGGCAAGGCGAGCTACGCGGGCGTCGCTGACGTCAGTTCGGTCTCGGGCGCGCTGGAGCAGTTGCTCAACGCGGCCCCGGCTCCGAACGAAGCGTCTAAATCAATCCTCTCCGCACCGCCCAGCGATGATGATATATGGCTGGAAGGAAACGGCTGCAGCGCAGAGGTCGTCTGGAACCCGGGCGCTCAAACCTGCTCGGTGGTTCAGAACGGCAGGATGACGCGGCCGTTGGAGGATGGCGGCGTGCTCAAGCCTGTCGTGGCCGCCATTCAACCGTTCCTGGCGCCGGCCGGTTTCGGAAAGAATGCCGCCTCTCCGTCGGCGGCGGCAACGATCGGTACTTATTCGGCCCCGCCGCGCACCCTTGTCGAGATGGTGCGCGAGGCGCCGGTTGTTGTGCTTGGGCGCGTCGTGGCTGTTCTGCGTGAGCAGCACATGCCGCAGAATTACGCTGGAGCCGCCGAGTCGACCGTCTTCCTGGTCGCCGTCGAGCGATATTTCCGCGGCGCAGGGGTGCAGGCGCCGTCCGTAGTGAAGGTAATGAACAACGGCGGCGATTTGCCCTGGGTCAACGCTGCGCTGGGCACGCGCGGCATTGGGGAGCGGGACGAGGATGAGCCGCTGCTGAAACCGGGCGCGCGGTACATCATGTTCCTCCAGCTCATTGGCGAGCGAGGCAGGGGCCTCTTCGCGCTCCTGGCCCTTCGTATGCCGTGAGAAATGGCATACGTGGGATATGCGCCGAAGCCGACGAGTACGGGTACACAGTGCCTTTGCGAAGCAGGATCCTGCTGGAGGGCGGCGTTGCGACGGCGCCCCCGTTGGAGGGCGTGCCGTACGCATGGAGATTTGCCGATGGCGAGCAGATCGTGGGCATACCGGCAAGCCGCGCCGAGTCCGCAATACTGCACGCCGCTGCAAAGGTCGACGCAGATCCTACGGAACCCGCGGTTGGCGGGCCGTTCGGCACGCCGTAATCGCAGATTCGGCGCCGGCGTAAGGTGGGGATGGTGTTCGGGCCATTTTGTGTCGGGAGCCGGACCTGGATGGTTTCGGCGCCCGCTATGACGCGTTCGTGGAAATCGCCGATTGCATCGCAGCGCCTGCAAAACCCGTTCCTGTGCTGCAGCGGGTACAATGCGCCCGCAGGATACTTAACTCAGCCTCCTGTGGAACTGCGGTAGCACCACCCGGGTGAGGGGCGAACGGCGGCCCAGTTCCCAAAAGATCAACGGCCGTTGCCGGTTGTGATTACACCATGGCGCGCATTTCGCGAAGGCGAAGCGCGCCATATTTGCGCCTATCGGTGATAAAGGGAAGAGGGTGAAGGCAATGGCCGCAGAGCTGGTCCACCTGGATGGTCATATCGTAGATTCGCTCACACTCTCAAAGGTCCTCGACATCATCCTGCTTGAGGATGCACGGTACGAGATCGAGCACTTCCGGATCGGTGCGACACGGTTTGACACGAGCCACGCAGAAATCCTCGTGATCGCCGACGATCCCGCCAAACTGGAGCATGTGCTCCACCGGATCGGCCAGCATGGCGCCGTCCGCGCGAGCGGTGAGGCCATAATCGCTCCATCACCGGCAGATGGGGTGTTTCCCGACGGCTTTTATGCCACCACCAATCTCGAGACCGCCGTACACGTAAAACGAGCGTGGATTCCGGTTCCTAATATCGAAATGGATTGCGGACTTGTTCTGGACACGAAAGCGAGCCCTGTAACCGTCCGCTGCGTGCCGATGCATCGGGTCAAACGTGGCGAAGCCGTGCTGGTGGGCGATGCCGGCGTACGCGTAACGCCGATGGCGCGCCGTGAGGCCGGTGACGCCTTTGCCTTCATGGGAAGCGATGTCTCCACAGAGCGCCCGAAGGAGCTGGTCGTCCGGGCGATCGCCCAGGCGATGCTTGAGGCTCATGCCGAGCGAATGCGTGTACTGTTCGTTGGCGGGCCGGCCGTTCTGCACACCGGCGCCGGACACTATCTGGAAGCCATAATCCGCGCCGGGCACATCGATGTGCTATTTGCCGGTAACGCCCTGGCAACCCACGATATCGAACACAGCCTCTTCGGCACCTCGCTTGGAGTCGACACGGCGACGGGCCTGGGCTCGGCTCACGGGCACGAACACCACCTGCGGGCGATCAACACGATACGTCGCGCCGGCAGCATCCGGAGAGCCGTGGATCGCGGGATCCTGAAATCCGGCGTGATGCACGCGTGCTTCACGTGCGGCATCGACGTGGTTCTTGCCGGCAGCATTCGTGATGACGGACCGCTGCCCGATGTGATCACTGACTCGGTGAAGGCACAGGATGCCATGCGCGAATTGGTGCCTGGAGTTGGTGTGGCGCTGATGGTGGCCACTACGCTTCACTCGGTAGCCACCGGCAACCTGCTGCCCGCTTCCGTGCGAACGGTATGCGTGGATTCCGATGCCGACACGGTCATCAAGTTGATGGACCGTGGTACACATCAAGCATTCGGACTGGTGACGGACTGCGAGTTCTTTTTGAAGGAACTTGCCGCAAATCTGCCGGGCGTGGAAACAGCGCTTTGAACGCGCGACCGTTGGCAGTGCGGCCCACGGCCGGCTGCAGGCTGTTGATGTGCCCGCCAACCGCGTACGGCGTCAAGTATGAAATAAACCCCTGGATGCACATCGCCCGCCAACCGGACCTGGACCTGGCAGCAAGCCAATGGCGCAAACTGTACCAGACATTGACGGAGAATGCCGGCGCAACGGTGGAGCTGATTGAACAGGCGCTGGAGACGCCCGACATGGTGTTTACCGCGAATGCCGGCCTGGTGGTCGGCAATATGGCGGTCGTTTCACGCTTCCGCCATGCCGAGCGCCAGGGAGAGGAACGTTGGTTTCGAGCGTGGTTTGAGGCGGCCGGTTACAACGTGCTCACGCTGCCGGACGATTGCTATTTCGAGGGCGAAGGCGACGCGCTGATGGCCGGCGACAGGCTGGTAGCCGGCTACCTGAAGCGCAGTGACATCGCATCCCATATGCGGATTGCAGACTGGCTTCACATTGAGGTTCTCTCTCTGGAGTTGACCGACGACCGTTGGTACCATCTGGACACCTGCTTCTTCCCACTGGATGGCGCTACCGTCGCCTACCATCCGGAGGCCTTCGACCGATACGCGCGGGAAGTTATTCGCAGCAACTTCCAGACGATCGAAGTCAATGCTGAAGAGGCAGCTCGATTTGCATGTAATGCAGTTTCTGTTGGGAACAGCGTCGTGCTGCCCGCTGGCTGCCCTGAGCTGGCAGGGCGGCTTGAACAACTAGGCCGCACCGTCTTCAGCGTAGATTTGTCTGAGTTCCTGAAGGCGGGCGGCGCAGCGAAGTGCCTCGCGCTTTACGCTCCCGAACCAGTTGCGGCAGTGCAGCCTTGACGCTCGCAGCCAGCAGAGAACCCAGCCCGCTTCCGTAAAACGACATTCCCGCTTCGTAGTTGCCCAGGCGGTATTCCGACGCTTCCAAGGCGTATGCCAGCCAGTCATTCGTCAGAGCGACCACGGCCGGATACCGCACTCCTTCCAGCCTGGCATCGTGCTCGATGCTTAGTCCGAGCGCGCCAGTCGGTTCGCAAGGCAGGCCTGCAAGAACGATGGGTCCCAGGCGAATCAGACTGATGGTAGTTGCGCGAGGCATGAGTTGGCGTACCAGCTCACCGGCCTTTTCGAAGGTAATTCCGAGGCCGGAGGCCGAGAGCAGGTAGAGGCCGTTGGGTCTGGGCTCCGGCAGCGACACGCGCACGGGCTGGAGCGCGAGCCGCGGCGCCGGAACGAAGTCGTTACGATATGCCAGCCGCAGCGCCTGAGTGGCCACAGCGCGGCCGTAGCTGGTAACCCGTTCTGATTCGGTGGATCCCGTTTCACCAGCCGGCGCCGCGTCACCCTCGGCCCCATTCAGGAACAGGCAGCAACTACCCTGTCCCAGTTTCTGTTCGACGGCGGCTTCCATCACTCCCGGCCAGTCGGCGCTGATCTCCATCATGGAGCTGCTGAATAGCGTGGGATGAGCCGCGAACACCACCACGCATGCACTCCGACCCGCCTTGACGGGCTGGAACGTGAGCACCGTCATCATGCGGTCGATGGATGGGCCACCACGTCGGTTGCGATTGAGGCCCTTAACGCTTGCTTGTGCTGCAGCCATGCGTACCGGCACGAGCCTGTCGGCGGCTTCCGCGATTGTCAGGGCTATTCTGGAGGCGGTAAACCGCAACAGTGGGCCGTCGAATGACGACCAACCCTGAAAGTGGAACGTGTTCGCAGCATCCATCGCGAGCGGATCGGGCGCCGAGTGTGTGTGCGTAGCGCTCAGGAACAGCGCCCCGGCCAGGAGCGGATGGCGCCGAAGTACCAGGTCATGCCTGACGGCCTGCGTGATGCCCGCTGGTAGAAAGCAGAGATCGACGGAGACCACAGCAACCCTTCGCCCGCCCTGCGCTAACACAAGCGCACGAGCGAAGATGGGATCGTGAACCCCGGTGGCGGCCGCGCCACGGCGGGCCGCATATCCACCTAATGGAACCATCATTTTTGCAAGCGGTGGCGTGATTGAGACGGAAGCCACTCCGGCAAGTAGCGGTTTCGGTGGTCGAATCGGCCGGGCGGGTCGCATCAACGGCGCCGCGAGAAGCGCGAACAGCGGAATCATCCCGGCTCTCGCTGAATCGTCAAACCTTCCAGCTCGAAGCGAAACGGAATGATGCGAGCACCGCGGTTGTGCAGTACCTCCGCAAGCGTGGCGCGCCGACCGGGCTCGGACAAAAACAGGAGACAGCCCCCACCGCCGGCGCCGCAAGCCTTGCCGGCCGCAGCGCCGGAGACGTGGGCCAGGCCGAACAGTTCCTCCATCTGCTGGTTTGTCACGCTGGAGTCAAGTTGCTTTTGCGCCGCCCAGTTTCGATTGAGTAACCGTCCGAACTCTTCGATGTCGCCTGCTGGCAGCGCCTGTCGCATCTCGTTCGCGCAGGCTCGCAGCGTATACAGGGCGCTTACGGTTTCAGCGGCGCCACGACGGAACGCTCCCCAAACGTGCTCATGGATGTTTCCGGATAGGCGCGGTTTGCCCGTGTAACAGAGCACCAGCCGATCCTCCAGCGCCTCGACCACCGCCGGCGGCAGCGTCAGCCTTTCCACCTCCACGGTATCGGTAAAGGTCATGAAGTTGAAACCGCCGTATGCGCTTGCATATTGGTCCTGTTTGCCGCCAAGGATGCCGAGCATCTCTTCAAGCTGGTAGGCCAGTTCCGCGATCTGTGCGCGATCTGCATCCGTCACGATGTTCGATTTGACCAGGCTCAGCCAGACGACATTGAGCGCCGAGGATGTTCCAAGACCGGACCCCGACGGCAGGTCGCAATGGTAATCCACCGAAAGATCGTGCTGTGAGGCGCTCGGCTGCATTCCGTCGTCTACATCCGTGTCTACCGTTTCAAGCGTTCCGCGCACGTAGTGGTTGATCGCAGCGTTCAGCACGGCGCCACCGGCTCCGTGCGCGAAGATGCCGACATCGGTCCACCCGCCAGCGAAATCAATTCGAACCGGCGCCCGACTGGTTATACGCATGGCATCAATCCTGTAAGGGTATCGCGCGGTTAAAGTGACGCGCGCTAAGCGTCACCGGAAACCGTAACCGCAAGGCCAGGCTGTGGCGACGGATAGAGAATCCGCTCCGCACCACCTTCAAGCAGCGCATCAGCAAGCTCGGGCAGGCGGGACGAGAGCGCGATGATGGTGCCGCCGCCTCCTGCGCCGGCCAGCTTGGCGCCAATCGCCCCAGCGTCGCGGGCGGCTCCGATCAAGTTCTCGACAGCGTCATGCTTGCCGGAGACGCGTGTAGCCAGCTCGTGATTGCGGTTCATCAGATCGCCAAGCAGCGGCCAATCCGCTTCGATTATGGCCCGTTTTGCGCGACGCGCCAACTCGCCGAGATCGTGGTAGACCTGGCGTACCTCGGGATCTCCGGCCAACCACCGCTCCCTTGGCGGCGTATGGACCTTGCCCGAGTCGTGCGGTACACCGGTATGGGCCAGCAGGATAGGAAGTTGTGGCGCCCATGGCGCCAGCGGCTCTACAGTCACAAGTGGTTCGTCACTTCGCTGCTCCAGCATCGCCTTGCCGGTGCAATCCATCAGATTGAGGCCACCAAATGCGGCCATATGCTGATCCTGCAAGCCACACAGGATGCGCAGGATGCCGGATTCCACCTTTCGCGTCGTTTCGGCGATGTGCCATGGAGAGAGGTTGACACCGCGATAAGCGGCAAGCGAGCCGACCAGCGCCGTGAGGATCGCGGTGGACCCAGCCATACCGGCTTGCATCGGAATTTCGGTATCGATGTTGAGCTGGAATCCCCCATCCATCACGGGAAGTTCAAACCAGCGGATGGCAGCGCGCGCCACATCCAGCTTATCACCGCGCAGTTCCAGCGACGCCTCATCGCGCCATACGCCGGTTTCGTCGGCATTTACCACCGTAATTGGTCCTTCGCGAATCTCCAGGCGGCATGTTGCGCGCTCCCGGACCGTGCAGGAGACGACGGCTCCGCCGTACATATCTGATGGATTGCCGACGATGCCACAGCGACCCGGTGCGCTGGCGGTGATGGTTTTCAAGCTGGCTCCTTCCGCAACGCATGTTTGCCCATGCTCCGTGCAAATCCTGCGCAGGAGTTCGCCGAAGCGCGTCGAACAGAGAGGCAGATTCGCGGAGGAGGCAGCCAGTGCCAAACGAGCGAGCTAATAGACCGATCCGCCCCGAGAGGGCGCTAACGCGGCGCCGCCTGCTCCAGAGTTCGGCTGGAGCGGTTGCTGGACCATTGCTGGTGAAGGAAGGCGTGATCGGTCGCCATGGGAAACCGGGCGCCAATGACACGATCCGCCTCGCCTACATCGGTACCGGCGGCCGCGGAATGGACCATGTGGAGCCGGGCGCAGCGGCTGTTTGTGACGTTGACGACGGCCATATCGCAGACGCGCTGAAGAAGACCGGTGGCAATCCATTTGTTACGAAGGATTTCCGCCGGATTCTCGATCGGTCCGACGTAGACGCCGTGATGATCGCCACACCAGACCACTGGCATGCCGTTATGACGGTAATGGCCTGTCAGGCCGGCAAAGACGTCTACTGCGAGAAACCGACCGCCAAGACCATCGAGGAAGGCCAGGCGATGATCGCGGCGGCACGCAAATATGGCCGAATTGTGCAGATCGGAGCGCAGGGCCGGTCACAGCGATACTCCCACGCGGCATGCGAATACGTCCGGAATGGCCAGATTGGCCAGGTTTCGCGGGTGGAGGTTTGGCACCCGACCAACTGGACCGACGGCTGGGGCAAGGAGGAGCCTGCGCCGTCCAGCCTGGATTGGGAGATGTGGCTGGGACCCGCCCGTTCACTGCCGTACAATGCCGCCTACTGCTTCTTCAACTTCCGGTGGATGATGGAGTTTGGGGCCGGATTCATCCGTGATCGTGGTAACCACGTTTTGAGCATCGTCAGCTGGCTTATGAACGTCGACCGGACCGGGCCGGTCAGCGTGGAGGCGACCGGTATGCCGTCGCCGGATGGCGTGTGGGACGTGCCGGTGACGATGAATGTAACGTGGAAGTTTGAGAATCCTGCCTGGACCCTTACGTGGGGGCAGCCGGGCGATCCCAAGTCGTTTCCCGGCAGCACCGACAAGATCGAATGGGGCGCGCGCTATTACGGTGACAAGGGCGAACTCACCGTCTCCGGCGGAGACAGCAGCGGCACCACAGAGCAGAAGGCGTTTGACTATGCGCCGCCGCCGGACGGAATCCACATTCCCGAAAGCCTGGATCACCGGCAGAACTGGCTGGATAGCATCAAAACGCGGAAACTGCCCATCATGGACGTTGCAATCGGCCACCGCGTGGTGACGATGCCCATTATTGCGAACATATCCTACCGGTTGGGCCGTCCGCTTCGATGGGACCCGGCGCACGAGCACTTCATCGGAGATGGAGAGGCCAATCGGCTTCTTTCAATGCCCTACCGTGCGCCCTGGAGGATTTAAACCGTGCCGCTAAGTACGATGACCGTGGCTGACCTGCTTAAAGCGATTCAATCCGGCGATGGCCAAACACGTGTGGCCGCCTGGATGAGAGCAGGTGACGCTGGGCCCGACGCGATACCCGGATTGGGCAGGCTGGCGGCGTCGGACGACAGAGCGATCGCGAAGGCGGCTCTCCAGGCGCTGGGAAGGGTCACGCATGCGGCGGCCGTGCCGGGTAATCACGACGTGGCGGCCGTGACATCCAGTTCCCTGCTGGATCTGGCGGAATCGGCCACGCTGGTTACCGTGAGGTCTCGTGCGCTTTTCCTGGTGGGGCACACCGCGGATGGCCGGAACGTTCGGCGGCTTGAGGCGCTGCTGAATGATGCTGCAGTACGTGATGATGCAAGGATGGCGCTGGAGCGCGTACCCGGCTCCGCCGCAGAGCGTGCGCTGCAGCGAGCGGCGGAGGATTCGCGGGACGGAGCGTGGCGATTCGCTCTGGAGCAGTCACTGCGTGCTCGCCGCCTTTCCGGAACGGCCGCCGGCCGCGACCCTGTTTGGCCGCCTCCAGCTGCTCCCGGCAGCTGAACCCGTTCCGCACGCCGGCAAGCTAACGCCAGTAGTCACCGTGTGCGTACCGGTAGGTGTCCAGTGTTTCATTCGGCGCCAGTTCCGTGGTGTTGAACGGCGCTGGTGGCAAATACTGAAACGCTCGCTCGTCCTTCGGTAACCATGCCGCGTCGCACCTCAGCCGCATGCAAGCCAGCAGCAGTTTCTGCTTCAGGGGGATGTATTCCGGCACGTGCGGCCCGCGCTCCAGCTCCACGTGTGCCGGACGAAACTCGTAGTAGACCACGCGGCGCCAGCGATTCACCGTTGTAGCGGGAGAGCCGTGGAGCACGAGGATGTTGTGGAACAGCACATCTCCCGGCTCCATCACGGCTGGTACGGCCCGGCTTGATTTGAACTCCTCGACGGACTGCTCGCGGTCACGGTGCTCACCCAACCATGCTTCCACTTCCGGCGTGGGCCAGGCTTGACTGCCAGGAATCACCCACACGCAGTTCTCTTCGTCAGCGCGGTCGAGATAGAAATCCACGTTGAAGATCGGCCGATCCCCCACGCCGCCGGTACCTGCGTCACGGTGCCACGGAACGATAATGCCTTCGCCGGGCGCCTTCAGCACCATCGAGTCCCAGGTCGGTATCAAGTCCGGCCCCTGTAGAGTCTCCACCGACCGCAGAATAAACGGATTCGCCAGAAGCGCTTTAGCAGTGTCATCTTTGTCGATCACGTATTCAATGCGCTGCAAGACGCTCGCACCGGTTCGATGGCCGGCTCGGAACATGTAGTCCGGATCGTTGGGCCGCGTTTTGTCTGCGAACGCTACCAGCCGCTCCATCGCTGCTTGCATCGCCTCCAGCTCCGCCCGATCCAGCGCTTGACGGACGATGAGGTATCCGTTCTGGTTAAAGAACTCTGCTTGTTCCTGCGAAATACTCTCCTGGCGCATCCACCCCTCCTCTAAGTGTCGTCAAGCATTGTGGCGGCGAAGCCTGGCGCGGCATACACGACACGGCCAGCCACAATTGTGACCTCCACATTGCCATCCTGATTCAGCAGCACGATATCCGCATCCCTGCCGGGCGCCAAAGCTCCTTTACGCTCGGCCATGCCGATGGCGCGAGCCGCGTTGGCGCTCGTCATGGCGGTTCGCGCCTGTAGGTCAAGAATGCCGGCGTTCCGCCACGCCACGTCCAGCGTGAGCAGGCTGCCGGCGAGAGTGCCGTCCGGAAGCCGGGCGGCCCCTTCACGTACCTCGGCTTTGAGCCCGCCCAACGAAAAGCGATAGCCGTCCGCCATGCCGGATCCCGGTATGCCATCGGAGATCAGCATGATGCCCGAGGAGCCCTTCGCGCGCACCAGCGCCATACAAGCGGTTGGATGAACGTGAATGTTATCCCAGATCAACTCCGCCGATAATGCCGGATGCGCCATCGCCGCTCCAACCACACCCGGATCGCGGCTGCTCAAGCCGCGCATTGCGTTGTAGCAATGCGTAACATGCCGCGCTCCAAGCTCCACGGCAGCGAACACCTGCTCAGCCGTCGCATCGGTATGCCCGATCGAGCTGACGATGCCTCTCGCTCCCAGATAGGCGATGAGATCACCCGCTCCCACCATTTCTGGAGCGAGCGTAACAATACGAACAAACTCGATATCGCTGCCTAAGGCCGACTCCAGCTCAGCAATGGATGGGGGACGAATAAACGCCTCGGGCTGCGCGCCTTTCCGGAGCGGATTGATAAACGGTCCCTCGAGGTGACAGCCGAGCACCGCTGCGCCATCGCGACCGTTCTGATGTGAGAGAGCGTATCGGCGGGCCGCCGCCACTGCATTCGCATGCTGATCCCACGGCGAGGTCACGGTAGTAACCAGATAGGCCGTGACACCGTGCTGCGCCAGATGTCGGGAGACGACCTCGAGCGACCGCACGGCGCCGTCCATTAACCACGCGCCGCCGCCGCCATGAACGTGGATGTCGATGAAACCCGGCGCTGCAAGGCACTCCGGAGCATCGATTTGTGCGCGGCCCGCACCGGCGGCAGAAACGATTTCCGTAATGCGGCCGTGGCTCACCCGGATCACCGCATCGTGCAACGGAGGGCCGTCCGGCTCCAACACCATTCCGGCACGTATGGAGAAGTCGGACTGCATCGGCGCCTCACCGGTTCATTGTGCGCTGCAGCCGGCGTCGCGAACAGCCTTGCAATCTCGAGCGGGCGTCCGGCGGCTGGACTCTTCTGCTTTCGCGCTGAGTGAGCCGTTCTCCTTCAGACCGGCGCCACCGCGGCTGCGCCCGGCCAGCCCGCGTCAGGCCAGCCGATTACGCCGCCTTTCGCAGCTTGAGCGGCGGTCGCTCATTCAGTGACCCTATCAGGGCGCCGGCCTCGCGCTGCGTCAGCTCCGTGATTGCCGGCTTACCGAACAACTCCTTTGCTTTGGCCGTGGCATCGAGGCCCTGCTTCGCAGATAGACTCGAGATGGCGTTGCATTGCGCCGGTGTGGCGGCGGCATCCGGATCGATAACCGCGCGCTGGCGGCGAGGTGCGACGCCGCTGGTTTCCAACGTGAGGCTGCCGCGCCGCGTGCCGCGGGCCGGCGTCGCCACCGGCTGCGACTGCTCGAGCTCGAGCTCGCCAAACTCCTCAAAGACGGCCACGCCGATGTTCACGGCATCACGCAGTGCGCGGGCCTTCGCTCGCGTCTCGGCCATCCGGATCAGGCACGTCTTCATGGCCGCTGCCACATTGCCGGGTGCAGCGTCCCCCAGGCCGGTGTAGATTCGCTCAGCGCCGTCTGCCGTCAGCACTACCGTAGCCGCACAGATCGCCACGTTCTGGTTGCCCTCACATGGTGTCTGTATCAACTCCGTCCGAATGGATGTAAGTCCAGCTGCGTGAGCCAGATCGAGAAGGCCGCCATAGAGTACGTAGGCCTTGCCCTGCCGCTCAATAATCATCTCTCTGTTCATCGGTCACCTCCGAGCCGGTTGTTGTCGCCCTCTTGTCTGCCTACTAGCCGCGTGTCTCAAAAACCGGAAGCGGTCATAAGACACAACCCACCGACTGATTGCCAACACCGAAGTTGGCTGCATGCGGCATGATTTCCGCGCCAGGCCGGCGAAATCAAGCCGGCCTGGCATCAGGCAGGCAAGAAGGAGCACCATGAGCCTGGAAGTACAGATCTCCACCGATCTTCCGATCATCGAAACGCATCAGCACATCAGCGAGCGCGGCAAAGGCGATCGCACCTTCGGCTGGTCGGGCAACAACATTGAGAACATCGTGGGAGCCATGAGCGCGGCGCACGTGGTGGCGGCGATTCTGCAGCCGCTTGGCGGCGCGGAGGACCCGATCGCGGTTCACCGGGAGATCGCGGAGAACATGGCAGCCTACCCCGGTCACATCTTTGGCATCGCCAGCCTTAACATCAAGGAGTATGGCGAAGATAAAACCGTCCGTGAGCTGGAGTACTGTGTCAAGGAGCTTGGCTTCGTCGGTATCAAGCTCCACGGATTCAGCCACGGCTTCGCGCCGAACAGCCCGCTCGGTCGCGTCTATTTTGAAACCGCAGACCGGCTCGGCGTGCCGCTGATGGGATGCGTTGGCGCACACGGCATGCCGTTTACAAATCCGGGGCTGTATGCCGATATGGCGCTTGAGTTTCCCGACCTCAAGGTGGTCTTTGCGCATCTCGACTACCCGGTGGCGGAGGAGGCGGTGAGTATCGCGCGGCGACAGCCGAACATCTACCTCAGCTCCAGCCTTTCCATACCTGCGTACTTACGGTTGGCGCTTGAGAATTGCGGTCCGCACAAGCTGCTGTTGGCATCCGAAGACAGCGGCAGTATCGCCGCGGAGATAGCGAAATTCGCCGCGCTCGGGGCGACCGACAATGAGTTGGAGCAGATGCTCTGCACGACTCCCGCAGAAGTGTTCGCGCTGAAGGGGCGCGTTGCCTCAGCGCCGCCCAACGCGCCGGCCGTGAGTATGGCTCGTCAGGCCGGATTTGTGGGAACCGCTTAGGCCGTGATCACACTGGAAGGGGCTCTCGACCTCCACGTGCATTCTGCGCCGGATCGCTACCCGCGCATCGCCGATGACCTGACGGTGGCGCGCGCGGCGCATGAGGTCGGAATGGGCGGCATCTGCCTGAAGAACCATCACGTGTGCACGGTGGAGCGCGCAGGGCTGGTGAATGCAGCGCTGGGAATCGGCACGAAGGAGTTCGCTCTCGGATCGATCACGCTCAACCACTCAGCAGGTGGCGTTGAGCCCATCGTGGTGGAATCGGCATTACGGTCGGGAGCTCGGATCGTGTGGATGCCGACGGTAGATAGCGCTGCGCATCGGCAAGCCTTCGCTGCCGGCGGACACTATCCACCGGCAGCGGCTGAGGCGATAACGGCACTTGCCGGGGACAGACTGACATCAAAAGCAATGGCGGTGCTGGACTTGTGCCGCGAGCACGCCGTGCCACTGGCAACCGGGCACCTCGCGGCGGACGAAGTTCGGGCGGTTGCCCGAGCCGCCCGTGACATACACGCCAGGGTGGTAGTGACGCACCCGCTGTTCCGAGTGCCGGGCCTCGGGCTCTCGGAACTGGTGGAGTTGGTCGGACCAGACACCTGGTTTGAATTCACGTACTGCACGGTCTCTCCGATGTGGAGACATGCGACGATGGAGGAGACGGCTGCCGCCATCAAGGCGGTTGGCGCGGAACGCAGCTTACTGACCAGTGACGGAGGTCAGCCGCACAATCCAATGCCGCACGAATGTTTCCGGTGTCTTGGCCAGATGTGCGTGGAGTGTGGCATCCCAGAAGCCGACGTGACCCGCATGATGACCATGAACTCACGAGAGGTGATCGGCGGTACCGGCTATGGCGCGCCGCACGACACAGTGCACGGTGCATCGCCGCACCAGGTTGGCAGGTACGACGCAGCCTGACTCCCTCTGGATTACCTGTTGACGCGACACCCTTAGTCGATGGTAGGCGCAAGACCATCCTGCAAGACGCCAAGAAACGCCTCAACGGCACGCGGCGTGTAGCGGCCCGGCATTTGGATCGCCACGAGTTCCCGCTCGGCGGCCGGTGCATCGGTCAACGCCATTGCAACAAGTCGACCGTCTTGCACCTCACGGTGAACGGTGACCAGCGGCAGGAGCGAGATGCCCATGCGCGCCTCGATCATGTGTTTGATGGCTTCCACGTTATCAAGCTCCAGCGTTACTTGCTGTTGGATGCCGGCGGTCGACAGAAGCCGGTCGACAAAGGTTCGCAAGCTGGCGCCCGATTCCATCAGTATCAGCGGCGCTCCAGCCAGGTCTTGCAGACGCAGCGCCCAATTGCCGGATGGCGCCTGCTCAGCAAGCCGGTGGCCGGGATAGAGAACCACAACCGTTGGGTACACCGCGAGCCGCGTTACCTTAAAGGCGCGACCATATTGCAGACCCGTGACGATGCCAACATCGACCGTGCCGGCAACCACCTGGGCGGCGACCGCGGCGGAGGCGCCGGTATGGATGCTCAACTCAACTCCCGGCCACCGTTCGCGGTAGCGCTGGATAAGTGGCGGCAAAATGTAGGTAGCTGCCGTGACGCTGGCGCCCACGGAGAGCCGCCCGGCGACGCCGAGATTCACATCGGCCACCGCCCGTTTGGCGTCTGCCGCGAGCCTGAGTAGCGGCACGGCAAATTCGATGAGCTTCTCGCCGGCAGGCGTGCACGTCGCGACGCGGCCCGACCGGTTCAGGAGCTGCGTCCGAAACTCCCGCTCAAGGGCAGCAATCTGACGCGTTATGGCCGGCTGGCTCAGAAAGCGCTCCTCGCCGGCTTGCGTGAAGCTGCCAGAATGCACAACCGCCGCAAACGCCTCCAACTGCCGTAACTCCATCCAATCTCCTCCACGCCAACAAATGAATACTGTTTTGGTATCTATTTGATGATAATAATGCATTCTCATTATGCAACATGACGGTGTAGAATAGATGCAAGATTACTTTTCAGGATGAGGGAGCCGTCAATGCCGAACAGTTTCAACGCACTCAAGGAACTCCGGGTCGATGATATTCATTGCAAGTACTTTGATCTGCACGCGTTGTCAGCGCACGGCGTCCGGCTGAGCGATTTGCCGTTTTCTCAGCGCATCCTGCTGGAAAACCTCCTCCGGAACGAGGATGGCGTGGTGATTACCGCTGAGGATGTTTTGGCTCTGGCGCGGCGAGAACCCACGGATCGGACGCAGCGCGAGATCGCGTTTACGCCGGCACGGGTGCTTCTTCAGGACTTCACCGGTGTGCCTTGCGTTGTCGATCTCGCAGCCATGCGTGATGCAATCCGTCGGCTGGGCGGTGACCCGGCACGGATCAACCCGCTGCAGCCCGTGGAGCTGGTTATCGACCACTCGGTTCAGGTGGACGCATTTGGCGACGGTGACGCGATGGCGAAAAACGTCGAGATGGAGTTCCGACGGAACGGCGAGCGGTACGCGTTCCTCAAATGGGCGCAGCAATCGTTCCACAACTTCCGGGTGGTGCCGCCCAGCACCGGGATCGTGCATCAGGTGAACCTGGAGTATCTGGCGCGACTCGTGTTTCAAAGCGACCAGGATGGCGAGACGCTGCTGTACCCCGATACGGTGGTCGGCACCGACAGCCACACAACAATGGTGAACGGTCTCGGCGTGCTCGGCTGGGGCGTGGGGGGTATTGAAGCGGAAGCGGCAATGCTGGGGCAGCCGATGTCGATGCTGATACCCGACGTCGTGGGCGTGCGCCTGACAAGTGCACTGGCGGAAGGCTGCACGGCCACCGACCTGGTTCTGACGGTGACGCAGATTCTCCGATCCAAAGGCGTGGTCGGCAAGTTCGTTGAGTTCTTCGGTCCCGGGCTGGCCTCGCTGCCGCTGGCCGACAGGGCCACCATCGGCAACATGGCGCCGGAGTACGGCGCTACCTGCGGCTTCTTCCCAGCCGACAGCGTAACGCTCGAGTATCTGCGGTTTACTGGCCGCGATCGCCGGAACGTGGCGATTTGCGAGGCGTTCCTGAAGGAGCAGGGCCTCTTTCACGAATCCGATTCACCGGAAGCGAAGTATGCCGATGTGGTTAACCTCGACCTCGGGCAAATTGAACCCAGCATCGCCGGACCGCGGCGACCGCAAGATCGTATCGCTCTTGCGGCAGCTCACACCGCGTGGAACGAAGCGCTGCCCACGCTGGTGCCTACATCGCGGCCTCCCAGCGAGGGATGCGCCAAAGCCACGATATCTGTCGACGGCCAAAACGCAGAGATCACTGACGGTGTTATCGCTATTGCCGCCATAACCAGCTGCACGAATACTTCGAACCCATCGGTTATGATCGCGGCGGGCCTTGTTGCGCGAAATGCACACCAGAGAGGCATGACCGCACGGCCATGGGTAAAAACGTCGCTCGCGCCCGGTTCCCGAGTGGTTACACGCTACCTGGATGCGGCCGGGCTCACCGAGCATCTCGACGCAGTCGGCTTTGATACAGTTGGTTACGGCTGCACCACATGCATCGGCAACAGCGGCCCACTGCTTCCCGAGGTTTCTCGAGCCGTGACCGAACATGGGCTGGTAGCCTGTTCCGTGCTCTCCGGCAACCGCAATTTCGAGGGACGAATCCAGAGCGAGGTACGCGCCAACTACCTGATGTCGCCACCACTCGTGGTTGCGTATGCGCTGGCAGGGCGCATGGATATTGACCTTGTTGTCGACCCAATTGGCGTGGATCGGTCGGGCGCCAACGTCTATCTGCGTGATCTCTGGCCCAGCCAGCATGAGGTGCGCCAGGTACTGGACGAGGCATTGAGATCCGACATGTTCGTGCAGAACTACGCGGAAGTGTTCCGTGGCGACGAGCACTGGAACGCAATTGTGGCGCCAAAGAGCAGCATGTTCGCCTGGGATAAGGCGTCCACCTACGTCAAGTGCGCCCCCTACTTCGATGATATGCTGGCGGAAGCACCTGCCGAGGTTCCCGATATTGCCAACGCGCGAGTATTGGCAATGCTGGGCGCAAGCATCACCACTGACCATATCTCGCCCGCAGGATCAATCCGGGCCGACAGTCCGGCCGGCCAGTATCTGCTGGAGCACGCAGTCCCGCGCGAGATGTTCAATTCGTACGGCTCACGGCGAGGCAATCACGAGGTGATGGTTCGCGGTACGTTTGCCAACGTACGGCTTAGGAACCTGTTGGCGCCGGGATCCGAGGGTGGAGTGACGATCTACCTGCCATCGGGCGAGATGATGTCGATTTACGATGCTTCCGAGCGGTACCGGGCCGAAGGTACGCCGCTGGTTATTCTGGCCGGGGCTGAGTACGGGAGTGGATCCAGCCGAGACTGGGCGGCCAAGGGACCACACCTACAGGGAGTTCGCGCCATTATCGCCGAGAGCTACGAGCGAATCCACAGGTCGAACCTCGTCGGAATGGGCATTCTGCCGCTGCAGTATACAGATGGGCAAACCGCTCTGTCGTTGGGGCTCACGGGCCACGAAACGATTTCAATCACGGGCATTGGCAGCGCCATTTCCGGTAACGCACCGACGGTGCAGGTGGAAGCGACCCTGGATGGTCGGGCGCCGGCACGGTTCGAGACCCTGATGCGAATCGATACTCCGCGCGAGCGTGATTACTACAGGCATGGCGGCATCTTGCTGTACGTGCTCCGGCAACTGGCCCAAAACCCGTCGTGATCGAAGGCTAACGCTTGCGCGCGCTGCGCCAGATGTTTTCCAGGAACAGTACGATTATGCCGGCGAAGAAGACGGCGGCCTCCCACGAGCCGGGCGCATGAACCCAGGGAAACACAAAGACCGCGACAGCCGCCCATACCAGTATCGCGACCGCGAGGGAGCCATCTTCCACGAAGAGTCCATACAACTCCAGAACGGCCGTCTTCAAAGCGTTCACCGGCCGCCCTCGTTCGTGACCGATGCCGAGGCAGAATTACGGTCTGCGGCCGCGTGACGGGCCAGCGAGATGCCGATGAATGAGGCGCACAGGAGGCTGCCGGCCAACGCGAACAGCGAGGCATCGCCGCCGGGCCACTGGAAGCCACGGCCCTCACCGATCCAGAAGACGCCGAATGACGACAGGATAATACCAACGGCAAACTTGAGCGTGTTCTCCGGCACGCGCGAAAGTGGCTTATGCACGGCGACCCCGGCGGCAATCACCATCACGCCGGCCGCCGCGGCGCCGCAGGCAGCCGGCACTAACAGCCCGGCTGCGGCTCCAGTTGCTATAACAATAAACACGACTTCAAGCCCTTCCAGCGTAACTGCCTTGAATGTTGTGGCAACGGCCACCATATCTACACGGTCGCGAAGCCGGCTTTTCTCGCCACTCAAACGTGCCGTCTGCTTTGCGTAAATCGCAGCTTCATCGTGGAGACCGACCAGGCCGGCCGCACGCAGTACGGCTTTTCTAAGCCACCTCAAACCAAATAGCAGCAGCAGCACACCGATACAGAGTTGCAGCTTCGGGAGGGGAAACCTGCCCAGCGCCGGACCGAACAGTGTCACCAGCACGGTGAGGAACAGTACGCCAAAGAACGAACCAAGCAGCGCCGGCTTCCAGCCACGAACGGTTCCAACCGCCAGTACAATGGTCAGCGCTTCCACAAACTCTACGGTAGAGGCAAGAAATGAGGCTGTAACCGCCGCGCCGACGTGCGTTAGCGAACCATGCATACTGAAATCCTCGCGCGGGAAGGCAACAGGCCGTCGTCCGGGACTCTAGTGTTTGCGAAACGAGATGGGTACACCGCGGCTCCTTGGCGCCTTTGCTGCGCGGGCTAACTGACAACTACCACAGCCGCAACCGTTTGACTTGCCGTCAAGCAGTGGGCGCAGCATCCGGTAGAGAGTGCGGGCGACATACAGCGCCGCGGCGGCTACAAGCAATGCGGTGACGATGTTTTGCCACATTAGCGTGGTTAACCCCAGCCCAGGGCTTTGCCGCCCTGATACACGATAAAGGTTACCATCCAGGCCAGGCCCGACATGTAGGCAAGCTGGAAGATCGGCCACTTCCACGAATTGGTTTCGCGGCGCACAACCGCCAGTGTGGAGATGCACTGCATCGCCAGCACATAGTAGATCATAAGGCAAACGGCCACCAGCGGTGTGTAGGTCGGACGCCCGGTTCTGGGATCCAGATCAGCGCGCAGCTGCTTCTTAAGATCCACCTGGCCGCTTCCTTCGGTATTCGCCACGTTATACACAGTGCCCATTGCCGAGACAAACACCTCTCGGGCGACAAACGACGATACGATACCGATGCCCATCTTCCAGTTAAAGCCGAGGGGCCGAATGAGCGGCTCGATGCCGTGACCCAGCCTGCCGACGTACGACATCTCCACCTGCTGCGCCGGCGGTAGTCCGTGGTGGCGGGGGAAGGCCGAGAGAAACCAGAGCAGTACCGAAACGGCCAGAATGATGGTCCCGGCCCTCCGCATGAAGAGGCCGGCGCGTTCCAGCATATGCATCGCTACCGTACGGATGTTCGGCGCCCGATACGGCGGCAGTTCCATCAGAAAAGTGGGTGAAACGCCGCGCAGCAGCGTACGGTGAAACACCCAGGCCGCGCAGAATGCCGCCACCATGCCGAGCAGGTACATAGCCAGCAGCGTTACGCCGGGCAGCGTCAGCAGCGTAATGCCGCCGATACCCAGCACGCGGCGCCCAGGTACGAATGCCCCGATCATCAGGGCATACACGGGCAGCCGAGCCGAACACGACATCAGCGGCGCGACCAGTATGGTGATCAGCCGCGCTTTGCGGTCACCAATCGTCCGGGTGGCCATGATTCCAGGAATGGCGCAAGCAAACGACGACAGCAATGGGATAAAGGATTTACCATGCAGGCCAACCTTGCTCATCAGGCGATCCATCAGGAACGCTGCCCGAGCCATGTAGCCGGTGTCTTCCAGGAGGCTGACAAAGAAGAAAAGCAGGAGTATCTGCGGCAGAAAGACGATGGTGTTTCCAACCCCACCGAGGACGCCGTCACGGAGCAGATCGCGCAAGCTGCCCGACGGCATACTATGCGTCAATGCACGTCCGAGCAGATCCACTCCGGTCTGCAGCCAGCTCATGGGCGCCTGCACCCACGAAAAAATCGACTGGAACACCACCGCCATCACCACCAGGAAGATGACGTACCCCCAGAACGGATGCATTACGAGGCGGTCAAGCCGATCGCTCGGGCTGACGGGTCCCCGCAGTGACTCGCGCGCCTGACGCCGCGCGCCGGTGCAAACGCGGGCTATCCACTCGTATCGCGCCTCGATGGCACAGCTTGCAAAATCAATGCCGTCGTCGGACAGGTGCTCGGTGGCCGCGCGCAACGCATCCCGTACCTGCAGGTCCAGTCTGCTCGCAGCCGCCGTGGTCTCCTCCATCAGCAGTGACACCGCTTCGGCGAATGCGGCTCGCTCATCCAGGCCGTTAGCGCTCTGCAGCGCGGTCTGAAGCGCCTGGATGTCGCGACGGATCTCCTCCGGCGGCGTCCAAACCGACGGTACTGCCTCAGAGCCGGCTGCGCCTTCTACCGCGGCGATCAGGTCGTCCAGACCTTCACGACGGCCGGCGACCACGCGGCAAACGGGGACGCCTATTGCCGCCTGCAGCACCTCTGCGCTTAACGCCACGCCTTCCTTCTCAACGCAATCGGCCATTGTGAGCGCCACCACCACCGGGACGCCAAGATCCAACAGCTGGCTGGTGAGGTACAAGTTCCGCTCGAGGTTGGACCCATCGACCACGTTGATGATCACATCGGGCTTCGGCGCACCGGGACGCAGTCCCATCAGGACTTCCCTTGCGATGACCTCATCGGGAGAGTGCGGTGTTAACGAGTAGAGGCCGGGCAGGTCTAATACCGCAGCGACTCCGCCGCCAGGAAGGGGCAGACGGCCTTCCTTCTTCTCCACAGTGACGCCTGGATAGTTGCCAACCTTCTGGCGCATGCCGGTAAGGGCATTGAAGAGCGTGGTCTTTCCGCAGTTGGGGTTACCCACTAGGGCAAGCGCAAGGGTGCGCGAAGAGCGGCCGCGCCGGCCGGCGCCGGATTGTGCGGAAGCGTCAGCCGACGCGGTGGTGGTCATCTCAACTGGGCAGACATCAAATCCGTCAAGAGTCGGGCGCCGCGTCACCCTCGTCGCCGATCCAGACCGCAGCCGCCTCCTCACGCCGGAGCGATAGTTGGTAGCCGCGCAGAACGATGTCCAGTGGCCCACCAAAGGCCGCAATTCGCAGCACCTTTACATGCGTTCCCGTGGTGAGGCCCATCTCCAGGAGCCGCAGTTTGTTGACCGGTGAGCCAACGAGCGCCCGTACATCGCCACAATCCCCAGGCGCGAGATCTGAGAGAAACAGGCCGGCGCGGTAGCGTCCATTATCGACAACCGGTCTGGTGGCGCGATCGAGCGCCTCTTGCGCAGCCTGTGCGAAATCCGGTCGCGCGCCCGAGCGCTTTCGGCGGGAGTTACGGTCGGCCCGATGTCGCCTGTGGAATTCACTATTCAATGACGTGTGCCCCACGGCCAATCGACTGCCGACTTTCGAAGGTTTGACGAGCGGTGGCTAGGGAAGTTTCGTCAACGCCCGGGCTGCGGGGAAGCTCGCAGCCTTCTAGAGCCCAGATGCTGGCCGCCAGCTCGCGACCCAGAGCAGCTGTGGCGCCCCCGGCATCCAATTGGAGTGTGATAACATCGCCAAACGGCGCCCGCCTGCTAACTGTGCCGGTGGCGCCCGGGATAAGGCCGATCTCCATCAGGTAAGCCAGGAACTCCTGGCGTTCGTCGGTAACTTTTGTCACCCTGAAGGCAGCGTGCTCGGGCAGATCCGCAAGTCTCTTAGAGCCATCCACAGCCGTTGCGTCAATAGGATTGCCATGTGGGCAGGCTTCCGGATACTGAAGTGCGCGCGCAATGCGGTCCGCGACGTCTTCACTGATATAGTGCTCCAGCTTGCACGCCAATTCGTGTACATCGTCCCACGGAAGCTCCAGAAAGTCCACGAGCAAACACTCCAGCAGGCGGTGCTTGCGCAAGAGTTGCAGCGAGAGCGTCTCTCCACGGGCGGTCAGGCGCACACCGTGATAGCGGGTGTGCTCGGCAAGTCCCAGTTCCGCCAGCTTTTTCAGCATCGGCGATACCGATGCGGGCGCCACATTCATGTAGCGCGCAACGTCACCATTGGAGACTACCGCAAGCTCTTCCTGCAGCCGGTAGATGCCCTCGGTGTACTCCTCAATGGCCTCGCTTAATTCGCGGCGCTCCGCTTCGCCATGCCTGGGCCGGCACGAGGGAGGCACCCGGAGCATCAGTTCCCGATTCAAGCCACCTGTCATTCGCCCTCCACGAACCGGTATTCCGGCAGCGAACATCCACCAACATTATACGGCGAGGCTGCAGAGAAGTCAATGGCGCCTAAAGCGAAATTTCGTGCCACCTAAATCCCTACGCGCTCCAGCCGTGGCGGTTATCGAGGTCAGGGCGTCGAAGCCGGGATCGGGTGCTATAATGCGTTTTGTGGCAATACATACATCGTTGACAGAGGTACCTGTTCATGAGTGATGAAGCGGAACTCCCGTTTGACCCAAACCAGGCGCCGTCGCGGTTAGCGCACGTTGTAACCTGCTATGCGCAGGACTCGCAAACGCTGGCGCGCAAGTATCCGACCCCGTTCGCTCACGATCGCGTGGAAGCATTCCAGGCCCACACAGCACGCTGGACCTGCGCACTGGAAACACTGGATCCCCGGCAGCTTCAGTACGGAGACCGGGCGGACTTGCTGCTCCTGAAAACGCGGATTGCTGGTGATGCGAGCAACCTTCAGCGCGAGGTGAGGCGGTTCGCGCAGTTGGAAAACTGGCTTCCATTTGCCGCCGAGTTATTCGCGCTGGAGTCGCTAAGGTGCCGCGAGTATGTGGCAGATGCCCGCTCCAGCGCGGCGATGCTGGATTCAGCGGCCGAGATAGCCGAATCCACCGTACAGCGCGTAACGCAGAGCCTCGACACCTGTCAGTCAGACAACATCCCCACCGTGAGCCTCGCAGCGAGCCTGGTATCGGCGATCGAGTCCCTGAAGGGCATGCTTGACGACTGGCGCTCGTTCTTTGAGCCTTTCGACCCTGCCTTTGACTGGTGGATGGACCGGCCTTACCGGCGGCTGGACGCAGCCCTCGACGCCTACGTCGCACTCCTTCGCGACCGGGTGCTTACGACCCAGGGACGCAAGGCGATCGCCGGTGAGCCCGAAGGCGTGGCAGCCATTGTGGACGCGCTCCAGCGGGACCAGATACCGTACTCGCCCGAAGAACTGCAGGCTGCGGCACAACGCGAGAAAGCCTGGTGTCTTGAAGAGCTGCGTCTCGCATCCCGTGAAATGGGCTGTGGGGATAACTGGCGAGCAGCGCTGGAGCGAGTGAAAGAGCGCCACGCGGCGCCTGGTGGGCAGCCGGCGCTCGTGCGTGACCTTGCTCGCGAGGCCGTGAGCTTTATCGAAGAGCGCAACCTGGTTACCATTCCCCATTTGGCCAGGACCGGCTGGCGGATGGAGATGCTCTCCGCCGAAGCTCAACTCGTGAGTCCGTTCTTCCTCGGTGGACCACTAATCATGGTATCTTTTCCGACCAAATCGATGGAGCACCAGAACAAACTGATGAGCCTCCGCGGCAACAACCGGCACTTTGCACGCGCTACGGTCCAACACGAACTCATCCCAGGTCATCACCTGCAAAGCTATTACGAGTCGCGCTTTCATCCCTGGCGGCGCCTGTTTCATACCCCGTTCTGGACGGAAGGCTGGACGATGCACTGGGAGATGCTGCTCTGGGAGCTTGGGTTCGCACAGTCTCCCGAGGACCGGATCGGAATGCTCTTCTGGCGCCTTCACCGGTGCGTTCGTGTTGCCTTCTCACTCGGCTTTCAGCTGGGAGAACTCTCCACCGAGCAGTGTGTGGAGATGCTGGTGGCTGAAGTTGGTCACGAGCGGGCCAATGCAGAGGCGGAAGTGCGGCGCTCTTTCGGCGGTGAGTACGACATTCTGTACCAGTGTGCATATTTGATCGGCGGATTGCAGGTGCATGCGCTGTACAGAGAAATGACGGCAGAGCATGGTATGACGCCGTTGGCGTTTCACGACGCGTTCCTGAAGGAGAACTGCATGCCGATCGCTACTTTGCGAGCGCTGATGCTCGGCGAGCCGTTCGGTACTTCCGGCCCGGCCGAGTGGAGGTTTCTGCCCGATTAGCCCTGTGCGCCACGGTGCGGTACACTGACGGAGCTGGGGGATCTCCGGCCCAGCGCAGCCCGGCTGGTTGACGACCGCGCCATGCAATCCATCAGGGAGCCACGCGTTGGCACACGATTTACCCGAACGAAATACGATCGACCGCGGCGCCACCTGGCACGCGGAGAGCGTTTTCGCGTCGCCGGACGACTGGGATGCTGCATTTTCCCTGTTGGATGCTCGTTTGGCTGATTGCGCGGGTTTCCGCGGCACGCTGTCGGCGGATCCCGCGAGACTGCTGCAGTGGTTTGCATTTCACGACGCCGTCAACGACGAGCTGCGCGCGCTGTTTGTCTATGCGCTGATGTCCTACTCCGTGGACTCCCTGGATGAAGCTGCCAGAGCCCGATACATGCGGTGTATGTCGCTTTCCAGTCGTGCCTCAGCGGCTACGGCATTTGCTGTGCCCGAAATGCTGCAGATCGAGCCGGCCACCGTGGAGCGGTGGATAGCCGAATCCAGCGCACTTGCGACGTACCGGCACTACTTCTCGAACCTCGCCCGGCAGCGGCCTCACACGCGCTCTGCCGAAGTGGAGGCTCTCCTTGGCGACGTGGCCGACCCGTTTCGCACCGCTGCCGGAATCCATGGCGTGCTGGCCAACACCGATATCACGTTTCGCCCGGCTCGCGACTCGGCATGCACGGATCATGCCGTGGCACACGGCTCGATCGGAAGCCTGTTAAGCTCCAACGACCGGACGTTAAGGAAATCGGCATATGAAGCGTATGCCGACGGCCATCGGCAGATGCAACACGGAATGGCGGCGTGCGCAGCCGCAGGCTTCAAGCAGAACGTTTTTCTAGCCCGCGCACGTGGCTACGGCTCTGCGCTGGAAGCGGCGTTGGCGCCGGAGAACCTGCCGCTTTCGGTTTTCCACACACTTATCGAGACGTTTCGCGAGCATCTTCCACTGTGGCATCGGTACTGGGAGGTATGCCGTAAGGCGCTTGGAGTGGAGAGCCTCCGCCTGTACGACGTGCGGGCGCCGCTTGGCGGCGCCCCACCAACGGTGCCCTACTCTCAAGCTGTGGAGTGGATCTGCGCCGGACTGGCGCCCCTGGGTGAAGATTACGTCCAGCGCCTGCGCCTTGGCGCCACCACCGATCGCTGGGTGGATATCTACCCGAATCGCGGAAAGAGGCTGGGCGCGTTTTCATGTGGAAGCCGAACCACATCGCCATTCATTATGATGAGTTACGGCGACGACGTTTTTGGGATGAGCACGCTGGCGCACGAGCTTGGCCACTCGATGCACTCGCTGCTTTCCTGCCGAACTCAGCCGGCAGTCTACAGCCGGTATTCGATGTTTGCTGCCGAAACGGCCTCCAACTTCAACCAGGCCATGGTGCGGCGGTGGCTGCTTGCACAGAGTCCCGACCGTGACCTGGAGTTGGCCCTACTTGCCGAAGCCTTCTCAAACTTTCACCGTTACATGCTCGTGATGCCCACGCTGGCACGGCTGGAACTGGAGATGCACCAGCGCGCCGAAGCCGGTGATGCCATAACGGCCGACGTACTGAACAGCCGCACTTTGGCCCTGTTCGCCGAGGCATGGGGTCCGGAGGTACAGGTTGACGCTGAGCGCTGCGGCATTACCTGGGCGGAGTTCTCCACACACATCTATTCCAACTTCTACGTGTTTCAGTATGCCACCGGCATCTCTGCCGCGCACGCACTGGCAGAATCGGTCAGCAACGGCGGCGCGAAGGAGCGTGATGCCTACCTGGAGTTTTTGAATGCCGGTGGCTCGCGATACCCCATCGACGCCCTTCGGCGAGCCGGCGTCGACATGGAGAGCCCGGAACCCGTTCGTGCCGCGTTCCGTGTTCTGGAGCGGATGATCGATCGCGTGGAGCAATTGACACGTCCAGCGACGGCAAGCGCATGATGACCCAGAGTAACTATATCGGCGGAGTTTGGGTACCTGGTTCCGGCGACAGCACGTTCGACAATCGCAATCCTGCTGATCACGCCCGCGTACTGCACCGGTTTCCCGACTCCACCAGCGCCGACGCAGACTCAGCGGTGCGTGCGGCGCTGGCCGCGCAAGTCGGCTGGTCGGAACGGACCGCACCACAGCGTGCGGACTTCCTCATGCGCGCTTCGCGCATTCTGGAGGATCGCACCGAAGAGATCGCTCGGGGGCTTTCCGACGAGGAGGGTAAAACGCTTCCGGAGGCACGCGGCGAGACGTCCCGTGCCGTAAGCCTGTTGCGCTACTACGCCGGCGCCTGCTGGCTGGCCGAGGGCGAGGTTATTCCGTCCTCGACGCCAGGCGCGCTCCTCTACACACGCCGACTACCGCTGGGCGTTTGCGCGCTGATCACTCCATGGAACTTTCCGATCGCGATACCAGTTTGGAAGGCAGCGCCGGCCCTGGCGTTCGGGAACTGCGTCGTCCTAAAGCCGTCGGAGCATGCTTCCGGCACTGCGCTTCGGCTGGCGCAGGTGTTTCACGACGCCGGCCTGCCTGCCGGCGTGTTCAACGTGCTGTTCGGCACGCATACTGCTGGAGAAGCGCTGGTGGCCCACGCGGAGGTGAAAGGCATTTCGTTCACCGGCTCGGCCGCCACCGGAAAGAAAGTTGCGCTCGCCGCGGTGGAGCGTGGCGCTCGCTACCAATTGGAGATGGGTGGCAAAAACGGTTTGTTGGTGATGGCCGATGCCGATCTCAGCCGAGCGGCCGCTCTGACGCTCAGCGGCGCTTTTCGATCTGCAGGCGAAAAATGTACGGCAACATCGCGCTGTATCGTCCATGAGGGTATTTACGATGAATTCTGCGCGGTTCTGTTGCGCGGCGTAGGTGAGTTGCGGACAGGCCCCGCAGAGGACGAAGACTGCGTAATGGGTCCGTTGATATCACAGGAGGCCCTTGAGCGTGTCGAGGCGTTCGTAGGGCGCGCACTCCACGACGGCGCAGAACTGCTTTGTGGAGGGAGCCGCCTCACGGGCGATCCATTCGACAGGGGCTGGTACTTCGCACCGACCATCCTTTCCGGCGTGCGCCCGGAGATGGAGATTGCTCAGGATGAGGTGTTCGGACCGGTGCTTTGCTTGATGCGCTGTACCGATGACTCGGCGATGACGCTGCTGAACGGCACAAAGTTCGGGCTATCTGCTTCGATCGTTACACAGAGTCTGAAGCGCGCCATGGAATTTGCAGCGAGCGCCGATGTGGGCATGGTAAAGATCAATGGTGAGACCGCAGGCGTTGAACTGCAGGCGCCATTCGGTGGCGTCAAGGGCAGCAGCAGCTTCAGCCGCGAGCAAGGATCTGCCGCTCGCGAGTTCTACACGCAGTTACAGACGGTTTCGGTAGAGGCGTAACGAGATGACTCTTTGCCGAATTCGTGCCGTTGATCAGCCCGCAAACGCGCCGGCGCACTGGGCGTGGTTGGCGCGAGAGGCCGCCTTGCTTCTGCCCGATGAGGCCATCCACTCCATGTGCCGCGGCGAAACCGAAGGCGGACTAGCCGGCATACGGATGCTGCCTGCAGAATCCACGCTGCATCGCGATCAGTACCTTCTGCAGCCGCCGACCGCTTGGGATCAGCAGATTTGGGCTGCCGGCGTAACGTGGGAAAGCAGCCGACATGCCCGGATGGCGGAGTCGCCCGAGTCTGCCGACTGTTACAGTCGTGTATATCTGGCAGATCGTCCGGAGATATTCTACAAGTCGCGGGCATCGGCGGCCGTCGGCCCGGGCGGGGCCGTTCGCGTCCGGGCCGACTCCAGGTGGTCGGTGCCGGAGCCCGAAGTTGCTGTGCTTGCCGACGCCAACGGCGTCATCCTGGGCGTGGGCCTGGCCAACGATATGAGCGCGCGAGATATTGAGGGCGAGAATCCGCTCTATCTGCCGCAGGCCAAGGTCTATCGAGGCGCATGTGCGCTCGGCCCTGCGTGGGTGGCGTACAACCCGGAGACGTTCACGTCGCTGACGATTCACGTTTCGGTAATGCGCCGGCGTGAGTGCGTGTGGCGCGATAAAACATCTGTTGGGCAAATGAAGCGGCGGCCCGAAGAGCTTGTCGATTGGCTATTCCGCGAGAACGCCTGGCCCGATGGCGTGGTACTCCTGACGGGTACCGGGCTTACGCCTCCGAAGGAGTTCGCACTGGAGCCCGGTGATGACATTACGATTTGGGCCAGGGGCCTGGGGGTGCTGCGCAACCGGGTTGAGGGTTGACCGGTGCGGCGGTCCTTTTGGTTCTTCTTGCTTGCGTGGCGCACGCCGCCTGGAACCTGGTCTGCAAGCGTTCTGGGCGCACCGTTGCATTCTTCTGGCTGGCGAACATGTTTGTACTGGTCGCGGCATCGCCTTGCCTTGCCGTTATCCCGGCTGCCCGCCGCCTACCCCCTGCCGACATCTGGCTGATCCTGCTTGTAACCGGCATCTTCCAGTCACTCTATTTCGCGTTTCTGATGGCGGCGTACCAGCTCGGCGATGTCTCGATCGTCTACCCGGTTGCCCGCCTCAGTCCGCTGTTTGTGGTTCCAGCGGCCGGAATGATCCTGCACACGTGGCCGCAACCGATCGGCTTCGTTGGTGTCGTCGCTGTATCGCTCGGCTGCCTGCTACTGGCGTCGCCGAGGGCCGGCGCGCGCAATGCGCCTCCTCAACACCGGCGTACTGTACGCGCTGCGCTTCTCATCGCCGTGGCAACTGCCATCTGGTCGGCCGGGTACACGGTGACCGACGACATCGGCATGCACCGAATGAGCCGCGTATATGGGGTCAGTCCGGCCGCTTTGCTGTACGGCTACCTGGAGTGGGTTTCAACAACGATCTTTCTGACTGCGCTTGTATGGATCCGTGAAGGTCTACCGTCCATGAGGGCCACATGGAAGTCATCCGGGCGGGCGGCGTGGCAGGTAGCCCTGCTGCAGTTTGGAGGTTACGTGCTTGTCCTGTGGGCATACGCAGCCTCGCAGCAGGTGGCCTACGTGGCCGCAATGAGGCAGTTTTCGGTTATAATGGGCGTTGTGGGTGGCATGGTGTTTTTGGGTGAGCCGCGGCGGCCGGTCCGATTGGCCGCCGCCGCCGTAATCACCGCCGGGCTCACAGTTATCGTCACGGCGCGGTAAATAGCCGGACCAGAAGGAGTTGGCACGAAAATGCGAACGCTATTCGGTGTGATGGCGCTTGGACTTGTTGGCTCGCTGTCGATCGCCGCTTCGGCCACTGCCCCGGCCAAGGCGAAAGATGTGCTGAAGAGCGCCTACAAGGAAGCATCTTCCGACCACAAGAACGTTCTCGTCATCTTCCATGCGTCATGGTGCGTCTGGTGCCACAGGCTGGAGGATGCACTGAAGGATCCTGCCTTTGGCGATCCAATTCGCCAGAACTTTGTGATAGCTACCATTGATGTGCTGGAGCAGCCCAAGCAGAAGGCACAGCTTGAGAACCCGGGCGGTGCAGGACTGCTGACGAAATGGAAAGGCGACAAATCCGGCATTCCATTCTATGTGATGCTGGATCCGCATGGGAAGGTACTCGGCGACTCCAACGTGATGCCGAAAGACCAGAACATCGGCTATCCCAGCGCACCAGAGGAAGTAACGGCATTTGTTCAGTTGCTGCAGAAGACGGCGCCGCACCTCACAACGAGTCAGGCGAAGCAACTCAGCGACTGGCTGACGGCACACAAGCCGGCCGGCGGCGCATAACGACTGTCTGCCGGCGAGGGGCGGGGTCCCTTGCCAACCCCATGAGAGCTGGGTCCAGACTGCCCCTACGTGGCGCTGGACTGGGCTTAGTTGATTTGGCACGCGTTTGGACTTCAATGAAGGAGAAAGGATTGATATGCGCTATTTATTTCTGGCGGGCCTGATGGGAGCGGTCGCATTCTCGGCCGGCTGCAGCAGCGGTAGCAGTACCACCGTCGTGGGTAACCGCAACAACAGCTTTGCGGGATCGTATGTCGGCCCCGATAGTGTTAAGAACGGCGGCAACACCGACGTCGGCGCCGTCGAAATCACAGTCAGTTCCACTGGAAAGATCACCGGAACTTCGGTTGATACAAGCACGCCCGGTGTCACGGCCTTCACGGGGACTGTCAGTTCGCTCGGCGCCGTCAAGATCACTGTAACAGGCGGAACCAGTTCCGCTGCGGGTACGTTTGCCCTGAAGGCCGGGGCACTTGACGCTACACTGACCACGAATACCGGCAGTACGATAACCTTCAACGCTTCAAGCACTGCGGGAGGTAACGCGTTCGCCGGTGCATTCACGGGATCGGCGACCGACAACGGCAATGCAACGGGTTCCGCCACGCTGATCATCGATGGCTCAGGCGCGATCACAGGAGTCGCTCAGAATACAGCGAACAACAGCCTCGATACGCTCTCCGGCACAATTAGCGACACCGGCAGCACCTCGATAACCGCCACCTCATCGAACGGCAAGACCGACACGGTGACCGGCACCCTCAGCCTCAGCGCAACCGGGCTGCTCAGCGGCACGATTAGCAACGCCAGCAACTCCGTGGCGCTGCAACTCAACAAACAGTAGCCGGTCGATCGGGCGCAGCCGCGCCAGTCGTTAGCCTCGCGCCGGCATGCCGGCGTGAGGCTAACGGTTCTCCAGTACACGCTGCTCTACCAGAGGATCGTCCATACGGGGGCCAGGCTGCAACCGCGCGCGGGCAAACTGAGGGTCCAGTGGATTCACGGTCTTCGCGTAATCGAACAGGCGCGGATCCACGTCCTCGTGGATATACGGCGTATAATCCGGCGTGGTAGTAAAGCAATCTGCCAGGTCATTGCTGAGGGCGTCAAACAGGTTCAGCGGCCCCAACCCAAAGATTTCGTAGAGCGTTTTGTGCTCGCTGGGGATGAACGTGTGGACGTGAGACACGTAGTGCCGCTTCGCCCACGGACTGATGACCAGCATAACGCTCCGCTGCGCATCGATGTGGTCGGGCTCACCGCCGGAGTCGTCCTCCGTGACGAAGATCGCCATGTGACGCCACTCCGGCGTGTGTGAAAGGTACTGCACCAGCTGGCCCAGCGCCTCGTCATCGTCGGCCATCCACGATGCCACGTATGGGTAGCCGCGCTTTGGCTCGGGCGCAGTCCCGTGGTCACTGCAAAGCGCGATATCGATGAAGCTGGGCCACGGCGCCTTACCCGGTCCGAAGTGCTTTTCCACGTCACGCTCAAACAAGGTCACCCGGAAAACGTCGGGAATATTGAGATTGAAGATCGGGAAGCTCCGGCACGTGTTTTTGAAAAGCACCTCCGGCATCGGTATGTTCACAGTTTCGCGAGCGCCGGTTGGAGCCTCGCCGCCGTCCTCATCCACGCCGGCAAATTCGAAGCCCTCGCCATAGTTCCGGAACGACACGCCTCCGCGCGCGAGATGGTCCCACATCGAGCCGGCTTCCGGATAGTCCTCGGGCATCAGTGATCCGGACGACCCGAACGACGCAAGTCGGCCCGGCGCAGTTGTGCTGCGACTGAAGTCCCAACCCAGTGTGTATGTCAGCTGACACCAGTTGTTCGGCTGCACGTCAACCAGCCACCGGTGCCCCACTCCGGAATACTCCGGCTCCATGTAGTAGTTGTCGCTAATTGCAAACTGCTGCGCGAGCAGGTTATGGTTCTTCATAACGGCCACGCTGTGCAGCGTAGGCTCACCGGCGGCACGCACGGTTTGGCGCCAACCCCACCGCAGCAGCGACGAATCGGAACTGGCGCCAGGGATGTGGTCGAAGATCGTATCGAACGTGTGATTCTCTTTGTCGATGAACACAACGTAGCGGATATCGTGAGAAGACACACCGCGCTCGGTGGGAATCACGGGCGAAGTCAGGCGGGCGCGATCTTTCGCACGATTCACGATACCGTTGTACATCAGCACCTGATGAGTGAGTTCCGACAACCGCGCGCCGACGGGCACGGGCGCCACCGTAAGCACGCCTGCCATGTTCATAAACGGATCGGTGGGCCGACGGCTTCCGCCGCTTGGCCCGTTTCCGAAACCACGGAAGCAGATTACGGCCAACGTCTTGCCGCCGGGAGCCGCTGCAACGCGATATGGGAACCAAGCGGTGGGTATTTCACCGATCCGTTTCCCATTGCGTGTGTTGATAACAGCAAGCGCGTTGATCCCCGCCTGGGCTACATACAGCGTCAAGCGGTCGGGCGAGAGCGCCATGCCGCAGGGGTTAAGGCCGCGCAAGCCGGCGATCAGCGGCGACGGATCAAGGTGGTACGTCTTCACAATCCGGTTGCTGCGCGTATCGATGCTCTGAACCAGATCGTCGTTATTGTCGCTGACGTAAAGGCGTGTTCCCGCTGCCAGAAGGTAGTTCGGTCCGCTGCCCCCCACGGCAGGGCCCTGCGCCGTTTTCGCACCGACCGGCAGGCCCGTCTTGATTCGCGCCACGATCTGCGGGTTTCGCGGTGACGAGATGTCGATTCCCCATACCGAGAAGGAACTCAAGCCGTTGGCTGGGCCTAAACCGGGAATATGTTGGCCCTCCGCGTCCACGCCATTTGCCGCTTGCGGGCTTGGCACGCCGAACGCGGGAAACGACAATCCACGCGCATGCTTGGCGCCGGGCGAAGCGCCGACGATCGCATGATAGCGGTACATACCGATGTTCGCGACGTAGAGGACTCTGCCGACCAATGCCAATGCGTACGGGTAGCGCCCAACCGGGATCGAGGCAACCACCTCACCCGACGCGGTATCCAACGACACCACCCGGAAATTGGTGACGTCGGCAACGAAGAGGTGATGACCGGTCGGGCCGAGGCAGAGGCTCATGGGGAATGAACCTGTAAAGCGCACACCCGAAGCGATTCCGTTGATGCCGCCAAGGACCCGTGCGACACCGGTTGCCGCATTCACTGCGAACACCTCGCCACTCTCGCCGCCACACCAATAGATGGTGCGGCTATCCCTGGTGAAGGTGCAGCCGCCGCTGCAATTGCCACCGCCTGCCGCGGGCGGCTGAATCATGGAGGCCACGGCGTCCGGCTGCCGCCAATTGTGGACCAGTTCACCACACGAGCCGCAGGCCACAAAGATGGTACCGCCGTCCGGGCTGACCGCCAGACCGTTTGGCCACCGCGCAAGTGGAATGGACCTACCCCATGGGCGCAGCAGTTGTCCGGTGGACAGCACCGTTGTGCCCAAAGGGTTGTGCGTTGCGTATCGGTAGACCG